>JAJGAH010000149.1 GCA_020844525.1 Eubacterium sp. | reverse complement strand
TCTATATCGAGGTGGATGATGGTATCCGTCTGGGGCGGGCACTGAAGCGGGAACGAAAACAGAACCCGCCTGGGTATGCGGAGATGTGCAGAAGGTTCCTTGCGGACCAGGAGGATTTCTCCGAGGAAAAAATAGTGCGTGCCGGCATAACGAAAAGATATCTCAATAACGGAGCGATGGATATCTGTGTGGATGAAATCGCAGAGGCTATCCAGGCCGCCAGAAATATGGTATGATTTATTTTTACAAAAATTATTTCATACGATCAGAATGAGTACATATTTTTGATATCGTTTATTTCGTGCAGTTTACTTTGTACATTTTGCAGAGGAGGAATCGGATATGCGTGAACCTGATGAGATGAAGGGATTTGCTGGAATTGTCGGGCATAAGGATGTGGTATCCCATATTCAGAATGCAATCCGTACGGAAAAAGTATCGCATGCTTATATAATCGGCGGTGAAAAGGGATCGGGTAAACGGCTGATTGCCACACTCTTTGCCATGACGCTTCAGTGTGAGACGCATGGAACAGAACCATGCGGAAAATGCACGTCCTGCAGGAAGGCCCTTGCAGGAAACCATCCGGATATTATTTATGTGACGCATGAGAAACCAAATTCCGTTGGCGTCGGGGATATACGGGAGCAGCTCGTGGATGATGTGCAGATCCGTCCTTATGAGAGCCCATATAAGATTTATATCGTGGAGGAGGCAGGGAAAATGACACCTCAGGCGCAGAATGCCCTGCTGAAGACGATTGAGGAGCCGCCGGAATATGCGATTATCATGCTTCTGGCGGAAAATCCGGAAATTCTGCTTCCAACCATACGCTCCAGGTGTGTGACGCTGAATCTGAAGCCGGTCAGCGATGAAGAGATGCGGACGTATCTGATGCAGCAGCTGCATGTGCCTGATTATCAGGCGGATATCATGACCTCCTTTGCGCAGGGGAATATCGGGAAGGCAAAGCGGATCGCGGAGTCCTCTGAATTCATGGAAATGGTGGAAAATGCTGTTTATCTTCTGAAGCATTCGAATCAGATGGCGGTCTATGAGATGATAGACGCGATCAAGGCGATGGCTGGAGATAAACAGAAGGTATATGACTATCTCGATATATTTACCATCTGGTTCCATGATGTGCTGATGTTTAAGGCCACAAATGAGGTAGACGGCCTTGTGCTGAAGGGTGAAATCAAGGCGATTCGGGAGAGAGCAAGCACAAGTTCCTATGAGGGACTGCAGAAGATTCTGGAAGCTATTCAGACAGCTGCAGCAAGGCTTCGCGCAAATGTAAATTACGATCTGACGATGGAACTGCTTTTCCTTACCATGAAGGAATGCTGATTCGCAGATATGCATAATATGTCAACAGGAGCAGGCAATCTATGACAAAAATTGTAGGAGTCCGGTTTCGGAATGGTGGAAAGGTCTATTATTTCGATCCGAAGGATCTGGAACTGAAAAAGGGAAGTTACGCGATTGTGGAAACCGCGAGGGGCGTTGAATGCGGAAGGGTTGTTTTCTCTACCCGTGAGGTGGAGGATCAGAAGGTGGTATCTCCGCTTCGACCAGTCATCCGGATCGCAGGAGAGGCGGATATTGCGCACGAAAAGGAGAACCAGGAGAAGGAAAAGGAAGCATACCGGATCTGCAAACAGAAAATCAGGGACCATCATCTTGATATGAAGCTTGTGCAGGCGGAATATACCTTTGATAACAAGAAGATGCTCTTCTATTTTACTGCGGATGGCAGAGTGGATTTCCGGGATCTGGTAAAGGACCTTGCATCCGTATTCAGAACCAGAATCGAGCTCCGCCAGATTGGTGTGCGTGATGAAACGAAGATGCTCGGAGGGATCGGCTCCTGCGGAAGACCACTGTGCTGCAGCACATATCTGTCTGATTTTGCACCGGTTTCCATTAAGATGGCGAAGGAGCAGAACCTTTCTCTGAATCCGGCAAAGATTTCCGGTGTCTGCGGCAGACTGATGTGCTGCCTGAAGAACGAGGAGGAAACCTATGAATATCTGAACCAGAAGCTTCCGGGTATCGGGGATATTGTACAGACACCGGATGGCCGGGAGGGAGAGGTTCAGTCTCTGAATATTCTCCGGCAGAAGGTGCGTGTTCTGATTGAAGAGGGCGATAACAAAGAGGCAGTGGATTGTGCGGCGGACGAAATCACGCTGATTCAGAAACACCGTAAGGGCAGTGGCAAACCGTCCAGAGAGGCCGGTGAGCAGAGCAGGAAGAATGAAAACGGTGAGATGGCAGCACCTGCGAGGCGTGAACGGGATGGAAAGGAGCAGCGGGAGCGGCAGAGGAAAGGCCCGGAGAGGGATATGCAGTCTGATCGTGAATCCGGAGCTGACAGAGCGGATGTCCGGAATGCAGCAGACGGTGGTGAAAAAAGAAGCCGAAGAAACCGCCGCAGCCGTCGCGGTGGAAGAGACCAGAAGGCAGGTGCGGAAAATGACAGGCTGCCATCCCGTAATAACGGAGATGTCAGCGCGCAAGGTGAGTCCGGGGATATGTCTGCAGGCGGACGCGATACTGCCCGGCCGAGAAGGCGGGACAGAAGAAGACAGGACCGTGGCAGGGCGGAAGCACAGGCACAGGAGCAGAAAAAGGAGTCGTGAATGTAATGTCCCGGACATTGAAAGAAGGAGAGCATCTGGACGACCTGCAGAACGGTTACTTTATTATTCAGGGCCGGAAGAATTTTCGCTATGGAATTGATGCCGTCCTGCTGTCGGGCTATGCAAGAGTAAAGAGGGGTGAACGGGTGCTGGACCTCGGTACGGGGACCGGCATTCTTCCGATTCTTCTCGCCGCGAAAACACAGGGGAAAAGCTTTACCGGCCTTGAAATTCAGCAGGAGAGTGCTGACATGGCCAGGCGGAGTGTGACGTACAATCATCTGGATGACAGAATTTCTATTGTACAGGGAGATATTCGGGAAGCCGTATCCATATTCGGTACGGCTTCCTTTGATGTCATTGTCAGCAATCCGCCCTACATGATCGGGAAGCATGGGCTGACCAATCCGGACCCGGCCGTTGCCATTGCAAGACATGAGCTTCTGTGCACGTTTCGTGACATCGCGGAGCAGACAGCAGGGCTGTTGACGGACAGGGGACGTTTTTACCTGATACACCGCCCCTTCCGGCTGGCTGAGATCCTCTGCACGCTGAAGGAATTCCGGCTGGAGCCCAAGCGGATGCAGCTGGTGTACCCTTTTGTGGATAAGGAACCGAATATGGTACTGATCGAGGCGTGCAAGAATGGCAATCCGAGGATTCAGGTCGAAAGACCACTGATTGTCTATGAACGTCCGGGCGTTTATACAAAAGATATCAGAGACATCTATGGAGATGGCAGATAATGTTCTGCCGGGCTGCTTTTTCGGATGCAGATTCTTTGAGGTAAGGATTCGAAGTCAGGTTTTTAAAACTATTTTTCATCATCGATTTTTTGACTCCATCATTATTTTTATAGCAGAAGGAGATTTTGTATGCCGGGCAGACTTACACTTTGTGCGACACCTATCGGCAATCTGGAGGACATCACCTTCCGGGTGTTAAAGGCATTGCGGGAGGCGGACCTGATTGCTGCCGAGGATACGCGGAACAGCATAAAGCTGTTGAATCATTTTGATATTCATACGCCGATGACGGCATACCATGAGAATAACCGGTATGACAAGGGACGTCAGCTGGTAGAAAAAATGCTGGAAGGCACCAATATTGCGCTGATTACCGATGCGGGGACACCGGGAATTTCCGACCCGGGAGAGGTCCTTGTGCAGATGGCTGTGGAGGCCGGCATCGAAGTGACCTCCCTGCCGGGACCCGCAGCCTGTATCACGGCACTTACCATGTCCGGACTTTCCACCAGACGATTTG
Source organism: Eubacterium sp. (assembly GCA_020844525.1). GTDB lineage: Bacteria > Bacillota > Clostridia > Lachnospirales > Lachnospiraceae > Bilifractor. The sequence continues at coordinate 2,560 of JAJGAH010000149.1, read as the reverse complement.
CCTTTGAAGCCTTTCTTCCCATGGAGAAGAAGGAGAGGGCGGCTGTCCTTGCACAGCTGCAGACAGAGAGCCGTACCATTGTTCTCTATGAGGCACCACACAGGCTGGTTCGCACGCTGGGGGAGCTGCAGAAGGTACTTGGCGGATCGCGCAGAATCAGTCTGTGCAGAGAACTCACGAAGAAGCATGAACAGGTACAGCGGACCACAATCGAGGGTGCACTGGCGCATTATAGCACTGAGACGCCACGCGGGGAGTATGTTTTGGTCATTGAGGGCAGAAGCCTTGACGAAATGAAGGCGGAGCAGGAGGCATCCTGGCAGGAGATGACCATAGAGGAGCATATGGCCTATTATCTGGAGAAAGGTGCAGACCGAAAGGAGGCCATGAAGCAGGTGGCCAGAGACAGGGGCTGCGGCAAAAGAGAAATTTACGCTTATCTGAACAGGGACCGGTAAGCTGTATCTGAAAAGCGGAAGCGCGGTACCGGCATGCATCAGTGGCCGGCAGGCGGCCTTTTATCCGCACTTTACGAATGACCAATCAGTTGCTATAATATTTTAATCAAAATAGGGTGTATGTACCCCTCGAAAGGAGATGTTTTTATGAATATCACAATCAGTGGAAAGAATATAGAGATTACTGAAGGACTCAGAGCTGCTGTGAATGAGAAGCTGAACAAGCTGGAGAGATATTTCACACCGGACACAAACGTAATCGTCACACTGAGTGTTGAAAAGGAAAGACAGAAAATCGAGGTTACGATTCCTGTCAAGGGAAAAATCATCCGTTCCGAGCAGGTCAGCAATGACATGTACGTATCCATTGATCTTGTGGAAGAGGTTATTGAACGCCAGCTTCGCAAGTATAAGACCAAGATAATAGACAAAAAGCAGGCATCCTCAAATTTCCAGAAGACATACATTGACAATGATTACATGGAGAATGAGGAGATCCGTATCGTACGTACAAAGAAATTTGACATCAAGCCGATGTATCCGGAAGACGCTTGCGTGCAGATGGAGCTTCTCGGACATAATTTCTTTGTATTCATGAATGCAGATACCGATCAGGTAAATGTAGTATATAAGAGAAAAGGCAACACATATGGTCTGATTGAACCGGAAAACTGATCCGGGATTTGATGGATCCGCGGCATTTTCATCAGGCCTGTTTCAGGGAAAAGACGCCGAAAGGCGTTTTTTCCTCGTATAAAATACACAGGAGATCAGAGTTAAAGCATGAAATTAACAGAGAAAATCTTTGGAACGCACAGCCAGAGAGAGCTGAAACGTATTGAACCGATCGTTGACAAGGTGGAATCCTACCGCCCCGCCATGCAGGCCCTCAGTGATGAGGAGCTTCGCGGAAAGACCAGGGAGTATAAGGAGCGTCTGGCAAATGGAGAAACGCTGGACGATCTGCTTCCGGAGGCATTTGCGACGGTACGGGAGGCAGCAAAGCGTGTACTTGGCATGGAGCCCTACAGGGTTCAGATTATCGGCGGTATTATACTGCATCAGGGACGTATCGCAGAAATGAAGACAGGAGAAGGAAAAACGCTTGTATCCACCATGCCGGCGTATCTGAATGCGCTTACAGGCAGGGGTGTACACATTATCACCGTCAATGATTATCTGGCCAGCCGTGATGCCGGATGGATGGGCAAGGTTCATGAGTTCCTCGGGCTTACGGTAGGATGCGTTCTGAACAGCATGAAGAATGATGAGCGCCGCGCCCAGTATAACTGTGATATTACCTATGTCACCAATAATGAGGATGGTTTTGATTATCTGCGTGACAACATGGTAATTTACAAGGATCAGATGGTACAGAGAGATCTTGCCTATGCGATCATCGATGAGGTTGACTCCGTTCTGATTGATGAGGCCCGTACGCCTCTGATTATTTCCGGACAGAGCGGAAAGTCCACAAAGCTGTACGAGACCTGTGATATTCTTGCGAACCAGCTGCAGAGAGGTGAGGCCTCCGGAGAGGTCACAAAGATGACCGCGATCATGGGTGAGGAGATCGAGGAGACCGGTGATTTCATCGTCAATGAAAAGGACAAGATTGTTACGCTTACCGAGCAGGGTGTCAAGAAGGTAGAGCAGTTCTTCCATATCGACAATCTGTCGGACCCGGAGAATCTTGAGATTCAGCACAATGTTATCCTGGCGCTTCGTGCACACAATCTGATGTTCCGTGACCGTGATTATATCGTCAAGGATGATCAGGTTTACATCGTAGATGAATTTACCGGACGAGTGCTGCCGGGACGCCGCTATTCAGATGGACTGCATCAGGCAATTGAGGCGAAGGAACACGTCAAGGTAAAACGCGAGAGCAAGACCCTGGCTACGATTACCTTCCAGAATTTCTTCAATAAATATGAAAAGAAGGCCGGTATGACCGGTACTGCTCTTACCGAGGAGCAGGAATTCCGCGACATTTACGGCATGGATGTCATTGAGATTCCGACCAATAAACCGGTTATCAGAATCGATCATGAGGACGCGGTTTATATTACCAAGAAAGAGAAATATCGTGCCGTCATTGA
>JAJGAH010000148.1 GCA_020844525.1 Eubacterium sp. | reverse complement strand
ATTCTCAAGACTTACTGCAACTTCGTCTTTCTTGAAGCCAGGAAGATCAACGGCGATCTCATAGTTGCCATCCTTCTCGGTGACATCTGTCTTCATGACGTTTTTTGCATGATGTCCATACAGCGGTCTCATAGCATTCCGCATCTCATCAAAACCATCTGAAAACCAATCAGACCAATCATCCATTAAATTCTCTCCAAAAAGATCTGGTAAATATCTAGCCATAATACATGCCTCCTATCAAATATCTTTCCGGCTCAGGATGCTGTTCTGGGCTGTTGTGAACTGCGCTTATATGGAAAAAGGTATCCGGGAATGAATCCCTGTGAGAGCTCTTCAAATGAAACAACTGATTCTCAAATAACTGATTCTGAAACGTATCAATCAGCTGGGGAAGAACTCTTTTTCATTCCCTTATCTCCTTGCAATTGTTCTTATAGCACCAATTGTTAGCACTGTCAATAGGTGAGTGCTAATTTTTTTTAAAAAATTTTTTTATTTTTTTTCGAAAAATACCCCACCAAATGACCCCTTTCTGTCCATGTACTTATGAAGGGGTTTTTAAAAGATCTCTTCACTGAACCTTGACAACTGAAGAGATCTTTTATCAGGTACATCATTTCTGTGTCTGTGCTTTGAAAGGTACAAGCCGTTTTTCTCTGGTACGCGATGATCCGATATGGGGAGCGAGCAATACCACGAGGAAAGATCTGCGGACTGCTTCCGCGGATCAGGCGATGACAGGATGCGGGAATGATACTTCCGCCTGCAGCAGGCATGACAATCTTGCCTGCAACTGGCAGGGCATTCGGACCCGGGCAGATTCCCGGGCAGGACAAATTCATTTGGGCCTGTGGTGATGATCAGCAGTCATCCGCCTGATAAAATCCCTCACGCGGTCATGCTGCCGCTTCCTGGGGTAGGAGATAAATGCAGGAAATTCAGCAGAACTATAAACAGAAGGCTGCTATGGTGCAGCCAGATCAAAAGCATTTAGAAGCTAACGATACAGACATACAGAGACCGACTCTTAAAAGATGTATCTGTATGCCTCATTTTTCAGGGAGGTTATTTATGAATTACAACGAATTTGTAGATCGCATGAGGACGGAACTGGACAAGCTGATTCCTGTAGCAGAGGTGCGTGTCATTGATGTGGATAAACTGCAGGGTCAGTCCTACCGCGGTCTGGAGGTAAGAGAAAAGGAGCAGGATGCGGCAATGACGCTGAACCTGCATGGAGCATTCAGGGAATATAACCAGGGCAAAGATTTCAGGGAAATCGCCCTTAATCTTGCATTGAGCTGTCGCAGTGAGCTGGAGCACATTCCGAAGTTTGATCTGAAAACCCTTATGAATTATCAGGAAATGAAGAAACATCTGGCGATCTGCCTGGTTCCTATGGAGAAGAACCTTGACCTGCTGGCCAAGATTCCGCACAGGGATGTCATGGACATGGCGGCAGTCTATAGGTTTGACCTGGGACGAAACAATACTTATGACGAAGGAGCCTCAATTCTGATCACGAACAGGATGCTGGAGTCCTATGGTATTTCGCCTGCCCAGCTTCAGAAGGATGCTGCTGTGTTGGCCCCGGAGGAACATCCGTTGAGCATCCGTCCCATTTATTCTGTACTGTCTGACTATATTGATTACCCGGATGAAGGACCTGCACCGGGTGAGCCCATGCCCTTTGTGGCAAGCTCCGGTTTCCGTGGTTCAGGCGTTCTTATGTATCCTGGCTTTATGGAGCAGGCAGCAAAGGAAGTCGGAGGCAGCTTTTATGTCCTGCCTTCCTCTGTTCACGAAGTGCTGCTTATGAAGGATGATGTGGGGATTGATTACCGTGACCTGAAGGAAATGGTAACAACAATCAATGCAGAGATGGTAAAGCCGGAAGACAGGCTTACAAATAATGTGTATCACTACGATCAGAAGGAAAGGGTCTTTGAAACAGCAGATCATTTTGCAGAAAGAATGGAGGAAAAGGAGAAGGTGCGACCTTCCGTCAGGATTCTTCTGCAGGACAACAAAGGGAAATATCAGGAAAGAGACAGAACACCTGCACCTGATAGGAAAAACCGGAAAGGGGAGGAGCGCTGATGGATGACAGATATGAAGCCGATGAGGCACGCCTCCGTTTTTACGCTGCAATGATGCAGAAGAGATATGAGCATACGGTAACAGAGAAAACGCAGATGCATCAGTGCGGGGATTGTCCGTATGGGAGGACAAGTCCCTGTATCGGGGCATGCACCAAAAAGGTGCTGATGGAAATGAGAGAAATCTGGGCGGAAAGGAGTGATTTTATGGCAAAAGTCACGAAGATTGAACCGGCGATCCCTGCCGTTATTACACGTAAGAAGGTCGCCGCTTACGCCAGAGTTTCAATGGAAACCAAACGGCTTCATCATTCCCTGTCTGCGCAGATCAGCAGTTACAGCAAACGGATTCAGAGCAATCCGGAATGGGAATATGCCGGTGTCTATGCGGACGAAGGAATTTCAGGAACAGGCACGGAAAAAAGGCCTGAGTTCCAGCGTATGCTTGCCGACTGTGAAGCGGGAAAGATCGATGTCATTCTCACAAAAAGCATCAGCCGGTTCGCCAGGAACACCGTGGATCTTCTGAACACGGTACGGCATCTGAAGGAACTTGGCATTGAGGTACGCTTTGCAAAGGAAAACATCAGCTCCCTCTCCGGTGACGGCGAGGTGATGCTTACGCTCCTCGCTTCTTTTGCACAGGAAGAAAGCGTCAGCATCAGCAACAATGTGAAATGGGGAATCCGCAAACGTATGCAGGAAGGCCTGCCAAACGCCAGCGGTCATTTCCAGATCTACGGCTATCAATGGGATGGAGACCAATTAGTCCCCGTCCCTGAGGAAGCGGAAATTGTAAAACGGATCTTTCAGAACTTTCTCGATGGAAAATCACGGCTTGAGACTGAGCGGGAATTCGCGGCTGAAGGTATAAAGACCAGATCCGGTGCGAGATGGGAAGACTCCAATATAAAGAAGATACTGGAGAACATCACTTACACAGGCAACCTGCTCTTTCAGAAAGAATTCATCTCGGACCCCATCAATAAGCACCGCAGGAAAAACCGTGGTGAGCTTCCGCAATACTTTGTTGAGAATACCCATGAAGCAATCATCGATTACGACACATGGAAATATGTGCAGAACGAGATGCTCCGACGCAGGGAACGTGGTGCTCTGGCAAACAAGAGCTTGAACACCTGCTGCTTCACTGGAAAGATCAAGTGTCCTTACTGCGGAGTCAGCTACATGCACAACCGCCGCACGAAGAAGGGTCACACACAGGAATTCTGGAACTGCGGCAGCAAGAAGAAAAAACAGGTTCCCGGCAAGAAGTGTCCGGTCGGCGGCACAATCAGCCAGAAAGCTCTTGAGAAAGCCTGCTGTGAAGTGCTTGGAATATCCGAATTTGATGAAACCGTATTCCTTGAAAAGGTCGACCACATTGAAGTGCCGGAGAAATACACGCTCCGCTTCTTCTTAAAAGATGGAACAGAGGTCACCCGTCCTGCTCCGAACACCGGCCATCAGGACTGCTGGACTGCTGAATACCGCGCTGAGACTTCAAGGAAACGCCTTGAACATCCCTGCGCCAAAGGCACGACCGAGCTTTCCGGAAGAATCAAATGCGCTGCCTGCGGCTGTAATTTTCGTCGGTGCACACAGCCTGCTTCCAATCCGAACAAACCCAAAATGCACTACTGGCGATGCTCAGATCACGGCAAAGGATGCATGACAGTCGGATTACGAGAGGACGTTCTGAAGAAGCAGATCGCCGAGGTTATGGGGATTCCTGAATATGATGCCGATCTTTTCAAAAAGCAGGTCCGGGTGATCTATGTAAAAGACAAAGATCTTCTGGAATTTCATTTTAAAGACGGAAGGATTGAAGCTACGCACTACGTTCCTCCTGAAAAAACCTTCACACTTCGCAGTGAAGAATCCCGAGAACACATGCGTCAGCTCATGAAAGAAAGATGGACGCCAGAAGTAAAGGCAGTAATGTCAGAAAAAATGAAGAAGGTAAGGAGTGAAAAATTTTGGAACAGCAAAAGAAGGTAAGAACCATTCCTGCGACACTGACACCGTTCACCTCCTCACCGATCGAGGAGAAGAAAAAGCGCCGTGTGGCGGGATACGCCCGTGTCTCAACTGACCATGACGATCAGTTCACCAGCTATGAAGCGCAGATCGACTACTACACAAACTACATCAAATCACGAAATGACTGGGAATTCGTCAGGGTTTATACAGATGAAGGAATCTCCGGCACAGGAATCAAAAAGAGGGTCGGTTTTCAAAGCATGATCGAGGACGCCCTTGCCGGAAAGATCGACCTCATCATCACCAAATCCGTCAGCCGCTTTGCCAGAAACACGGTCGACAGCTTAACGACCATCAGAAAACTCAAAGAGCATGGCGTTGAATGCTACTTCGAGAAGGAGAATATCTGGACGTTTGACGGCAAGGGCGAACTTCTTATCACTATCATGTCCAGCCTTGCCCAGGAAGAATCACGCAGCATTTCCGAGAACTGCACCTGGGGGCAGAGGAAACGTTTCGCTGACGGCAAGGTGACCGTTCCATTCAACCGGTTCCTCGGCTATGACCGCGGTCCGAATGGAGAGCTGGTCGTCAATCAGGAAGAAGCAGAAACCGTAAAGCTCATTTACAGCCTTTTTCTGCAGGGGCAGACATATCATGGCATTGCCCGGACGCTGACCGAAAAAGGAATCAAGACTCCAGGAGGGAAAGACACATGGAGCATGAGCACCGTCAAAAGTATTCTCAGCAATGAAAAATACAAAGGCGACGCCTTACTGCAGAAAACCTATATCGTTGATTATCTGACGAAGAAAGCCAAAATCAATGAAGGTGAGATTCCGCAGTACTACGTTGAGGGAGATCACGAGGCAATCATCACACCGGAGATCTTCGATGCTGTTCAGCGTGAGATGGAAAAACGCGGGAAAGGCAAAAAGTACCACAGCGGTGTGCATCCTTTCTCCAGCAGGATCAAATGCGGAGAATGCGGAAGCTGGTACGGCACAAAAGTCTGGCATTCCAATAGCAAATACCGCCGCATCATCTGGCAGTGCAACCGCAAATTCAGCAAGGACAGGCACTGCTCCACTCCCCACCTAACCGATGATCAGATCAAAGCGGCATTTCTGTCGGCAGCCAATAAACTGCTGGCCGATAAGAGCGCCGTAATTCAAAACGGCAGGGAAATGAGCGCCATGCTCTTCGATACCGCTGACCTTGAGAAAGAGCGTGATGAACTTCTGCAGGAAATACAAGTGATTGCCGACATGGTTCAGAAGTGCATATACGAGAACGCCCATGTCGCGTTGGATCAGAAAAAATACGACGATCTGACCGCGCGGTATGAAGCCAAGAAGAAAAAGCTGTTGGAAAGCACAGAGAAAATAAGCGATCTGCAGTCACAGAAAGGAAACGTCGAAGACTTCCTCAAAGCATTCGAAAAAACTCCTGATACTTTGACAGAGTTCTCGCTTGACGCTTTCACCGGACTGGTGGATTATCTCACCGTGTATTCCGAGAATGACATCCGGGTGACTTTCCGAAACGGAATAGAGATTAAGGCTTAATAAAACAACCTGACTGCTTACATAAATTCAAGTAGGCTGTCAGGCTGTTTTTGTCTAACGGTAAACTGGAATTTGACTTTCCTATTTTCTTAAAATCTCATGTGGAGCTTCTATTTCATTTGCCAAGGTATGCTCTGTTAATTCTGACATCAATTTCAATTTTTTATTAATCAATGGTCGCATACAATTAGGAACATGTTCCTGATGCGCTCTGTGGATCGCTACACATTCCTTACAGTTTCCGTGATAACGACAGGCTTTCAGGCAAGGACAGTGATCTTTGTCTTTATACTCCTTACGAAATTCCGCTGCAAATTCTTCTTGCAGTCTCAGTCCCTCGACACGGTTTCCCTTATGAAATTCTACCATTGCATCCAGTTCTTTCTGGTTTCCTTCAATCTTCATGTTATTATAGCGCCTCCATTTCAACTATTCCTCATTCTCTGATAAATTTCGATTTATATCTTGGAATACGTTCTTGTCTTATTCCAAGTGGCTTTGAAATCAGTGGCAATTATATTCATTTCTCATCAGCACAATTTCGATACTTAGTATATCATGTTTGGAATTCGTGAAAAACAGAAAAGCCTTCCCACAGTCACGCCAGACCAACTTTCACATTTTTTCTAAAAGAAAACGCGGCACCCGCCTCTCTTCTCAGAAAGACGGATGCCGCAGAAATGGCTTAAACACGGGCTTTTCCAGCCCGCTTTCAATTTGCTCTCGTTAGCAGAGCCACTGTCTCAACATGGCCCGATTGCTCCATCTTGATGTCTCCTTATTGACCAGTTCTCGTGAACCTCCGATTTTCTGCCCGTTTGTTCGTGGGAATTGTTCAACTGCTTTTTTCGGTTCACGAAAACTTATCTACACACTTTTGTACGT
>JAJGAH010000147.1 GCA_020844525.1 Eubacterium sp. | reverse complement strand
GCTGACCTTAAGTCCGCGCACAAAGCTGATCCAGCTCTGGCACGCAGGCGCCGGATTCAAATCTTCCGGCTACAGCCGCTGGGGACATACCGGCTGCCCGGGACCGGTCAGCTGCCACCGTCAGTACGACTACGGCATTTCCAGCAGCGACCGGATCGCCCACTTCCATTCAGAAGTATTCGGCATCAATCCGGAGCAGCTCCTGCCGACCGGAATGCCGCGTATGGACGAGTACCTGGATCCGGAATACCGGAAGAAAGCAGAGGAAAAACTGCGTAAGAAATTCCCGCAGACCCTTGGAAAGAAAGTCATCCTGTTTGCCCCGACCTACCGTGGAAAAAACAGAAGCGACGCACACTATCCGTATGAGATGATCGATTTTGACAGATTTTATAAGTTCTGCGGAGATGAATACGTCGTTCTGTTTAAGATGCATCCGTGGGTATCACAGGCTGTTCCGATTCCGGAGGCATATAAGGACAAGATGATCGATGTGAATAAATATCCGAACATCAATGATCTGTTCTATATCACCGACCTGATGATCACCGACTATTCTTCCGGAATTTTTGAGTATTCTCTGATGAGAAAACCGATGCTCTTCTTTGCTTTCGATGAGATTCAGTACGCATTTTCCAGAGGATTCCACCGTCCGTATGAAGAATCCGCTCCGGGAAAAGTCTGCCATACGTTCGATGAACTCATGGAAGCAATGGAAACCAAAAACTACGATTACAAGAAAGTGGAAGAATACGTGCAGCTTCACTTTGACAATATTGACTCCAAGGCTTCAGACCGTGTAATTGACTGGATCCTTCTCGGAAATGTTCCGGAAAAGAATCTGAAGCGTATTAATGCAATCAAACACAGCAACCATATGCTGCGGAGAATGGATTTCTCCAGCCTGAAGGAGCTTGAATCCGCAGAATAACAGAGTCGTGCAGATGGAGGTATGGTAAATGAATATAGCAATGATTTTTGCAGGCGGAAGCGGTGTCCGTATGGGCGCCGGAATTCCGAAACAGTTTCTGGAGATCAACGGCAAGCCGATTCTGGTGCATACCGTAGAACTCTTCCAGTGGCATGAACGGATCGACAAGATTTATATTTCCACACTGGAAGATTACATTCCTTATGTAGAAGAACTAGTTGACCAGTACCGCCTGACCAAGGTTGCAGCAGTTATTCCGGGCGGCGCCACCGCGCAGGATTCGATTTACAACTGCCTGCAGAAGGGAATCAGCGAAAATGATCCGGACAGTATCGTCCTGCTTCACGACGGCGTCCGCCCTTGCGTAGACCACGATGTCATCACGAAGAACATCGAAACAGCTGAAGAAAAAGGAAATGCGATTACGACAACCGCATGCTATGAAACCATTCTTCTCAGCAAGAACGGCGAACATGTCGATTCCGTGCCTTACCGCCGCGAAACATTCGCCGCACAGGCGCCGCAGACCTTCCACCTGAAGGACATCATCGAAGCGCATGACCGCATCCGCAAGAGACCGGAAGGCTATAAGGACATGGTCGATGCCTGCACAATCTGCACCACACTGGGCATTCCGGTTCATATGGTTGAAGGCAACCGCGGAAACATCAAGGTTACTACACCGGAAGATGTGTACATCTTCCGTGCCCTGCTGCAGTACAATGAAAACGAGCAGGCATTCGGACTGGGTCTCACCAAGCGCTCCAGTTCGATTCTCAGCCGTTTCAAGAAAAGACCGGAGGGAAAATAGCAATGACAGAAAAATGGAAAACAGAAGATCCTGTTCTTGCTGAAGATCTTGAGAATCTGGCTGCCTTCTGCCACGCGCAGAAGCTGAGCGGCAGAACATTCTTTATCACCGGAGCAACCGGACTGATCGGATCGCAGATCTGCAGAGGACTGCTGCTGAGCAATAAACTCTACGGCGACAGCATTAAGGTTGCTGCTTTCGTCCGCAATCAGAAGAAGGCCGAAGCGCTCTTTTCCGATTTCCAGGACGGACTGACCATTGTCACAGGAGACATCGCCGAGCATCCAGACTTTGACGGAGACGTCGACTATATTATCCACACGGCCAGCCCTACCGGATCTAAATACTTTGTCTCTCATCCTGTAGAGACCATCCACGCGGCCATCGACGGAACCGACAACATGCTCCGTTTTGCCCGCGAAAAAGAAGTTTCCGGCTTCATCTATCTGTCTTCGCTGGAAGTCTACGGTACGCCTGACCCGGGTCAGGAAAGCATGCCTGAAACTGGACACGGATATATCGATTCCACCAGCGTACGCAGCAGTTATTCCGAAGGAAAGCGCATCGTGGAGTGCCTCTGCGCCTCCTACGCTTCTGAATACGGTGTGCCGGCTAAAATCGTGCGCCTGGCCCAGACCTTCGGTCCGGGAGTCCGCTATGACGATGGCCGCGTCTTCGCCGAATTCGCCCGCTGCGTTATTGAAAAGAGAGACATTTCCCTTCATACGGAAGGAAGAACGGTACGCAACTACTGCTATACCAGAGATGCCGTAAAAGGCATCCTGACGGTTCTCCTGCATGGAAATACCGGAGAAGCCTACAACGTGGCCAATCCGGACACCGCCTGCTCCATCCGGGAAATGGCCGATCTCACGGCTTCCCTGAATCCTGACGGAAGCACCCATGTCTGCATCGACATTCCGGATGATATTTCCAAATTCGGCTATAACCCAGAGATGGTGATCCGACTGGATCCATCCAGACTGGAAGCCCTCGGCTGGACGGCAGAGGTCGATCTGAAAGAGATGTTCAAACGCCTGATCGCAAGCATGAAGACAGGCAGAAAATAAAAATTACTAACAACCACTGGAAGGAGAGTATTCCATGTTCGACAAGTTAATGAAAAAAAACAGCTACGGATGCCTTCGTTACTCATCTACCAATATCGGAGATGAAATTCAGTCCGTTGCTGCCATGCGCTTTCTTCCTCAGATCGACTACTATATCCCGAGAGAACGTGTCGATGAATTTCATTCCGATCACGGGGAGAAGGTAAAGTTGTTTATGAACGCCTGGTGGATGTGGGAAAAGAAACATTTCCCTCCATCAGAGGACATTGATCCGATCTTCTTATCCTTTCATCTCCGTGAAGCATTCAGAAATGACACCTTTATGCGGGATGAAGTCGTCGAATACCTGAAAAAGCACGGACCGATCGGATGCCGTGACACGGGCACTGCTGCATTCCTGCAGAAATACGGAATTGATGCGTATTTTACCGGCTGCCTGACCATGACCCTGCTTCCGAATCAGAAGATCAAAGAGGAAAAGGCCGGAGATTACATCGTCTGCGTAGATGTCCCGGAATACATGGAGCAGAAGATCCGCAAACGCGCAGACAAGCCGGTGTACAACATCAGCCGCATGATCTTCCCGATTTTCAAGAGTGTCGACCGCATGACCGTCGCAAAAATCCTGCTTTATGTTTATCATAATGCCGCATGCATCGTCACCCCGCGTCTTCATGTCGGACTTCCGGGAATCGCCTTCGGAACCCCGGTCTGCATGCTGACCACAGATAAACTGTCCGACGGTATTCTCAAGCGCCGCGGCCGTTTTGCCGGTTTGGAGGGTGTCTTCAACGAGATCAAGGTTGAGAATTACATGATCAATCCTTCTCTCTATGACATCAACAACCCGCCGGAAAACCCGAACACGCACTATGAGCTCCGCGACCAGCTCGTTGAAAAGGCTGCAGCAGCCACCGGATTTGATTCCAAAGCGCCGGTATTTGATGACGATTTCAACCCGTTCCTGGAACTGGTCGGCCTGCTTGCCTACGATAAGAAGAACTTTGAAAGGCTTCTGCGCTTTGCAAAACCGGAGCAGCTGATCGATGCCCTGCATTACCGTGTTAATGAGAAGAAGTCCCGTCACGATTTAACCTATTAAATCCACAGCAGACTTCCGTCCGGCAGAGAAAGCAGAGAAACAGCGGAACAAAAAGCAAAAACCAAAAGAGACGACTGCACGGCCTCTTCTTACAGGGCCAGACCGTCGTCTCTTTTTTCATTTCTTTCATCCGCCGCTTCCGCGTTCTGCTCTGGTCAGCCTGCGGCCGCGGCCTTTCCGCTCTATCCCAGCGAAACGCCGGAAACTCCGGATTCTTCCAGCCTTCTGATAATCGTCCTCTTATAATTCAAAAACGCATCTGTCAGCGGGAAGTCGTTTCCGCGTGGTTTCTTCTCTTTCACGGTGATTTCATCGAGAATTTCTCCCGGTTTTCCGGTCAGAATATAGATCCGGTCAGAAAGCAGGATGGCCTCATCGATGTCATGCGTGATAAACAGCGTCGACAGATGAATTTTTTCCATGACCTGCAGGTACCAGTGGTGGATCTGTGTCTTGGTCAGAGTGTCCAGCGCGGAGAATGGCTCATCCAGGAGTGCGACGTCCTGAGAGAACATGTAGGTTCTGAGCAGTGCGGCACGCTGGCGCATGCCTCCGGACAGCTGGGACGGATATTTCCGCTCCGTTCCCGCGAGCCCGAATTCATCGAACATCGCGGCGGCCTTCCGGCGCGCCTCTTTCTTCCGCATGCCCTGCAGCAGCAGCGGCAGCGCGACATTATCCTGAATCGTGCGATAGGGAAGCAGCAGGTCCTTCTGCAGCATGTAGCTGATCTGGCCCGGCTTTCCGGTGATATCCCGTCCGTTAAGCGTAACCCTTCCCTGCTGCGGTTTCAGCAACCCGGAAATGACATTAAACAGCGTCGTTTTTCCGCTTCCGCTGACGCCCAGCAGGCTGACCAGTTCTCCCTCTTCAAGATGAATCGAGATATCTTTCAGAATCTGGTTTCCGCTGAAGGACACATTGACATTTTCGACTTGTAATTTATTCATAATCCCCTTGCCCCGGTACTATTTTGCCGGCAGATAATCGTTGGTGAAGCCCTCGTTCGTGGTCAGCTTTTCTTTCACCAGGTTGTTCTGATCCAGCCAGCTGTAGAAACGGTTCCAGCGTGTCGGATCAACGCAGCCCCACTGTTTGGCATCTGCGATGTACTGTTTGGACAGGTACTTCTGGCTTGCGTAGATCAGCTTCTTATTGCTGCGCAGCTCCTTATTCTCCTTCATCAGGATGTCTGCGGACTCCTTCGGATGCTTTGCCGCGTAGTTATAGCCCTGAGACAGAGCCTTCATGAAGGCCTTTGCCTGCTTCGGGTTCTTCTTCAGATAATTGTTGTTGGCGATGTAAACCGGTGTGTAGTAATCGAAGGTCTTGTTCAGGTCCTTGAAATACCAGAAGTTGACCTTCAGGCCGGCCTGCTTGCAGGCGATGGTTGCCCAGCCGTTGAATACCCAGATGCAGTCTACGGACTTCTTCTTCAGGGCAGAAGCCTCATCGGTTACGGTGGAAGGAATCAGCTTGACCTTGGAGAAATCTCCACCATCGTTGTTGACAACTTCTTTCAGCATAGCCTTTTCAATCGGCTGATCCCAGGTTGCATACTTATGGTTCATCATGCCCTTCGGGCTGGTGATGCCGTCTGCTTTTCTGGAAATGATTCCGGATGTGTTATGCTGCAGGATGGCGGCAACGCAGGTGATTGGCACTTTGCTCTTTCCGACCAGAGCGTTGGCCATGGTGTCCTGAGCGCTGACGCCGAACTGAGCCTTGCCGCTGCCGACAATCTGCTCTGCGCCGTCATCGGATGGCTGAACGACCTTGACCTTCAGGCCCTGTTTCTTGAAATATCCCTTTTCAATTGCTGTATATAATCCGGTGTGGTTGGTGTTCGGTGTCCAGTCCAGGCAGACCGTGATCTGCTTCAGATTGGAATCAGAAGAAGATGACTTCTTCTTCGAGGAACCGCTTCCGCAGGCCGCGAGGCTGAAAACCATGGCTCCCGCGAGGGCGCCCACCAGGATTTTCTTTATGATTGATTTCTTTTTCATGAATGATTACTCCCCTTGCTACAGTTAAATTTTGTCCTCTGCGCCGCTAGGACTCCTTCTCCGCATCGTCGAGATGACGGTAAGGCAGGCAGACACGCTCCAGAATGCTGACCACAGCCATCAGGAGGAGCGAAACGACAGAGATTATGATAATAACCGCAAACATTTTATCGAAAGCGTAGGCTTTCTTCACGCGCGTCATGTACACGCCCAGGCCGCTGAATCCGCCGAGCCATTCACTGATGACGGCCGTGACAACGGAATATGCCGTTGCGATCCGAAGTCCCGAGAAGAAGCTCGGAAGCGCCGACGGTGCCTTCAGATAGCGGAAAATCTTCAGCTTGCCCGCGCCCATGGAGCGCAGCAGGTTGACGGAATCCGGGTCCGCGGACTTGAATCCGTCCAGCAGGCCGACTGCGATCGGGAAGAAGGACGCGATCACGACCAGGATGATCTTCGGCTTCATTTCATAGCCGAACCACAGCACCAGAAGCGGCGCAATAGCGACGGTCGGAATGGTCTGCGACAGCACCATGACCGGGTACAGTGCCCGGTACAGCGTGTCGAACATGTCCATCAGAACCGCGAACACGAAGCCAATCCCAATGCCGATCAGAAGACCGTAAATCGCCTCCTGAAGGGTGACTTCCGCATTCT
>JAJGAH010000146.1 GCA_020844525.1 Eubacterium sp. | reverse complement strand
CTGCGAGGAACTGCTTTGTCCTGTCGTGTGTGGGATGCTCGAATACATCGTCCGGCGTGCCCTTCTCCAGAATGACGCCGTTGTCCATGAAAATGACCTGGTCAGCCACATCGTGGGCGAATTTCATCTCATGGGTAACGATGATCATGGTCGTGTGGTTGTCTGCCAGCTCACGAATGACACGCAGCACCTCGCCGGTGAGCTCCGGATCCAATGCGGAGGTCGGCTCGTCGAAGCAGAGGATATCGGGCTGGAGCGCAAGGGCTCTGGCGATAGCCACACGCTGCTGCTGTCCTCCGGAAAGCTGATGCGGGTAATTGTCTTTTCTGTTCGAAAGCCCCATCTGCTCCAGAAGCTCGCTTGCGCGTGCCTCGATCTCCCCGGTGTCGGCCTTTTTGCCCGCCGCATCTGCGTTCAGCTTTGGCGCCAGCATTACATTTTCAAGCGCAGTGTACTGCGGAAACAAATTGAAGGACTGAAAAACCAGTCCAAAGTGCAGCCGCTTCTTCCGGGTTTCCGCCTCGGATTCCTTCCTCTTCTTTTCACCGTCAAAGAGCACCTCATCACGGATCTTAATGATTCCCCTGTCCGGTCTCTCCAGAAAATTCAGACAGCGCAGCAGTGTGGTCTTTCCGCTTCCGGAAGAGCCGATGATGGAGAGCGCCTGACCCTTCTCCATGGAAAAACTGATGTCCTTGAGAACTTCGGTGTCCCCGAAGCTTTTCTGTATGTTTTGAACCTCAAGCAGAGCCATATCTCACCTGTCTCCTTCTAAAAATTGAAATATTGATTTACTGGAAGTAGCTGAGCCGCTTCTCAATATAGTGGAACAGCCATGTGAGCAGCGCACTGAAGATCAGATAGAAAGCACCTGTGTAGAACAGCGGCCAGATAATGCCGGCGCTCTTGATGTAGGCCTGACCAGCCCAGATCACCTCGTATACCGCGATAACCCTTGCAAGAGAGGTATCCTTGACCAGCGTGATGATCTCGTTTGAAATCGGCGGAACAATGCGTTTGATAACCTGCAGCAGTACGATCTTCCGGAAAATCTGCCCTCTGGTCATGCCCAGCACCTCGCCGGCCTCATACTGTCCGACCGGAATCGACTGAATACCACCGCGGTAGATGACGGAAAAATAGCACGCATAGTTGATGACAAAGGCCACGAGTGCCGCGATAAACCTGCCGCCATCGCCTGCTCCCCAGATATTATTTTTCATGATAATGCCCGGACCATAGTAAATGATCAGCAGCTGCAGCAGCAGCGGTGTTCCACGGACAATCCAGATCAGAAAGTTGATCGGCACATTGATCACCTTCAGCTTGCTCATGGACCCGAAGCTGATCAGCAATCCAAGCGGCAGTGCAAAAACAAGTGTCAGCACAAACAGCTTCAGGGTTACGAGAAAGCCCTCGAGCAGAGACAATGTAACTTCAGCAAACATAGAATGGTTCCCCCGAATTCTGACAGACATTACGAAACTGCCACACAAATCCGGGGCCTTCTGCGGGAAAAATTCCCGCGGAAGTGCCGGATCATGTGACAGTCAGTTTACAAAAAACGCTCATATTGTACAGGAGTAAAATGCACTTACAGGGCACTTGTTTCAGACGTACGAGCCAATGTTGTATAAACAATATAACAGCCAGGAAGCAATAAGAAGCAGTTACTTCTGTTCAATCAGCGCATCCTGCACACCATACTTCTCAGCGATGGTCTTCATGGTACCATCCTGATAAAGCTTTACAAATTCCTGATTGATATACTCGGCCAGGTCTGATCCCTTGCGGCATCCGACGCCGTACTTCTCTGTTGTCAGCTCCACGGTATGGGTCAGGTTCTCATAGCTGGTGCCCTTGCCGATCATTGCGCCCGCCATCAGCAGGTCGATGATGCTGGCATCGGAAGTTCCTGCAGAAACCTCCATCAGCGTATCCGCCTGAGAAGTCATGGAGGTGTAATTCAGATTGTTCTCCTTCGCAGCCTCCTCGCCAGCAGATCCTGCCTCAACTGCAAAGGAAAGATCCTTCAGGGAGTCCACGGTCTGATATTTGTCAGCCTTGTCTGAAGGTACAACCACAACCTGTGCGTTATTCAGATATGCGTTTGTGCAGGCCATGGACTTTGTCACCTCATCGGTGAGGGTCATGCCGTTCCATACGCAGTCGATGCTCTTATTGTCCAGCTCCAGGATCTTGTTGTCCCAATCAATCTCAACGAATTTCACATCAACGCCAAGATCCTTTCCAACCTCACGTGCCAGGTCCGCATCGAAGCCGATCCATTCGTCAGATCCGTCCTCCTTGTAATCCATCGGCGCAAAATCTGTGATACCGACGATCAGGCTTCCCTTGCCCTTGATATAATCCACATCGCTGTTCCCTGATGCGGAAGCGGATGCAACTGTCTGTGATCCTGATGCGACTGTTCCAGCTGCGCTGGACGCAGAGGCTGACTTGGAGGAAGAAGCAGAGCTGCCACAGCCTGCCATCGTCAATACCATTGCTGCAGCGAGTACGCTTCCGATAATTTTCTTTTTCATGATCCATTCTCCCTTTCCCGGATAACTTTAAAGAAAGAACTGTTCAACATAGTATCATGTCATCACGTTCTAACTTTACCATGCTAAATTTAAAAACGCAGGGTTATGGTATCATAGGGGTGAAATTGGTGTCAAGGGAAACTGATCAATTTGTTAAGAGTTGTCCTCTGTTCAGTTTTTTCCACAAAAATACCCCGCACAATATTTCGTTGTGCGGGGTACCTGATATCTCTATTCTGCATCTTGCTGTGCAGATTACCTTACATCATTATTTATTGAGTCTGAAGGTATAAACTTATGCCTGATCCTTGAGCTGTGCAATGTAATACGGAACAGCTACGAAGAGGATGCCGCCGATCATATTGCCGATTGTGACGGTGATCAGGTTGTAGAAATAACCTCCGATGGTCACTGCCTGTCCGGCGGGATCCAGAAGCGCTACGGTCAGCTGTGTCATATTCGCGATGCTATGCTCAAATCCGCAGGTAACGAAGGCGAACAGGCACCACCATACCATGATCAGCTTGGCTGCTTCATTCTTCAGCTTCACACCGCACCAGGTTGCAAGGCATACAAGGATATTACAGAGAATGCCGCGCATCAGAAGCTGTACAAAGGGTGCGCTCATCTTGGCAGCTGCGCCGGTCGCGAGGAAGGTGGAAACCGCCTCCGTATTCATGCCGGAGAAATGGAACAGCAGTGCAAGGATAATTGCGCCAAGCAGATTACCGATCCAGCAGACCGCCCAAACCTTACATGCATCAGACATGCGGAGTTTCTTCTTCAGAACGCCGCTCATCATCACCAGGTTGTTACCGGTGAAGAGCTCAGCACCAGCCATCACAACAAGGCTGAGGGCTACGCCAAAGGATACACCCATGACAATTTTCGTATAGGGTGCGCCGTTCAGAAGTCCGCCCTCCACATTCGTCAGAAGGTTACCAAAACCGATGTACATTCCTGCCAGTGCGCTGAGAAGCAGATATCCCAGCGGGTTCTTCTTCAACAGATTGCTTTTTGCCACAGCACCGTTTGACAAAGCATCAAATTCCTGCCCAAACATATCACTTATCTCCTCCTGTTTGATAAAATTTTACCATACTTATACTTTATCCGAATTCACAAAAAATTGCACGGATTTTCCTGCTATTTTGTTCACAAACTTCCAGGAGGCCTTTTGGTGCTTTTTGCAAAAAAATTGTACTTTTATGTGCAGAGCTGTTCAATCGAATTTTTCATGGCAGCTGTCGTTTCAGATTCTGTCTGGTTTGATTCTATGGTTTGATCCTATGGTCCGGTTCACTGGTTTGATTTCATGCATATCATCAGTCCTGGTCTTCCTTATATACACGATAGACCCGTGGCGAAATGTGGCAGAGCATCTCGTAATTGAAGCTTGCCGCCGGATCGGCGATCTCCTCAATCGGAATATATTCCTCTCCGTCATGTCCTACCAGTGTGACAACATCCTCTACCTGAACGTCCGGAATGTCACTCACATCGACCATCATCTGGTCCATGCAGACTCTGCCAAGAATCGGCGCAGATTTTCCATGGATCAGGACACGCCCCTTTGAGGACAGGGCTCTCGGATATCCGTCTGCATAGCCGACAGAAACCGTTGCAATCCGGGTCACCGGCCTGCTGGTCACGTAGGTGGCACCATAGCTGACGCCAATCCCCGGTCCCACATCCTTCACATGAATCACATGGGCCTTCCAGGACAGCGCCGGGATCAGGTCCAGCCTTTCCTTCTTCACTTCCTCAGAGGGATAAATACCATAGGTGATGATGCCGGAGCGTACCATATCAAAGCGATGCGGGTCATCAGCCTCATACTCCATGATGGCAGCGCTGTTGCACACGTGGCGGATCGGAATCCGCACATTCCGCTTCTGCAGCATGGCAAGCATGGCGTCGTACTTCTCAAACTGTTTTCCACAGTAGGTCTTGTCCGTCATGTCCGCGCAGGACAGATGGGTAAACATGCCCTCGATCTCCACATTGGACAGAGAGGCGATCTCCTGAATCGCATCTGCGTCTGCCTCCGTAACCTGGAATCCGATCCGGGTCATTCCGGTATCCAGTGCGATATGAACCCTGGCTGTCTTGCCCTCCCGGATTGCCGTCTCATTCAGTTTTCTCGCATCCTCAGCATTATAAATGCTTGGACGGATGTCCCAGTTGATCATCTCACTGTACTGTTGCGGAGAAGTATAACCGAGAATCAGTATGGGAAGCCCGATATTGTGCTCCCGAAGCTCCACACCCTCCTCCAGCGTTGCCACCGCAAAAAAATCCGCGATGTCTTCGAGGGATTTTGCGACGCGCACCGCTCCGTGACCGTAGGCATTGGCCTTGACCACTGCCAGGAGCTTTGTGCCAGGCAGAATTCTCTTCTTAGCCTCCTCCACATTGTGGTGTATCGCAGAAAGGGATACTTCCGCATACGTTCTCAGGTATGAATTCATAACTGGTTCCTTCTTTCAGTTTCTTTATTTTTCTCTGTATTCTCCGGCATTCTGATGGCGGAGTATACATTCTTTACATTTTTCAGGACCACATGCGTCCTGGTGTCCTTGATGCCGGGAAGCTCCATGATCTTCCGGTGGATCTGGTCCAGCTCTTCCGGAGAATTGCAGGCGACCTTCAGCAGCAGGTCCATGCTGCCCGTGACATAATAACAGGAAACCACGCTGTCCATATTCTGGATTGCCTCCGCAAACATGTCATAATACATGGGCTTTTCCAGCTCAACCTCCATGATTGCCGACATCATATTTCCAACCTTCTTCTCGTCGACAATGATGGTGTACTTGTCAATCACATGGTTTTCTTCCAGCTTGCGGATACGCTCAATCACTGCTGAAACCGAGAGATGAATCTGCTTGGAGATATTCGATGCGGTTTCCCGTGCATTTTCCTGCAGCGCTTTTAGAATTTTGTAATCTATCTGATCCATAAAATCCCTGCCTCACATCATGGTATTGGAATACTGTCCCAAAATTTTCTAACGAAATAAAGTATACACGAAAATTTTTTAAGCGCAAGCGCAAAAATACAGATTGATTCCCGTCCGATACAGGGAAATACTGTTTCGCTGATCTATGATTTTCTGGTTGTCAGGAACTGCACGCCGACACCGGCAATGAACATCACAAGCAGAATGATATGCTGCAGATGACTGTTGCCGGCTACGTTGGTCTGCAGCGATGCAAGCGCCTGCACAGCAGCCGCAGCACCCGCCCCTGCAGTAAAAAAAATAACCGCCGGACGTGCAAACTTCACGCCAAGCAGTCCCGCTCCGATAAATCCGGCTGCCATCAGCACATACAGGAGAATAATCCAGTATTTTCCGGAGGGCAGAGGTATCTTCTGCACCAGTGAAATGGCCAGTATGCCGCAGAACACAAAGACACCTGCCAGATACAGCTTATAACCCAGCAGAGAGAGCAGCAGGCCGCAGACCACACCGATAATCCAGTGCGCATACGCCGGATTGGCTACAATCTTTGCGGAGATGGTCGTACCCAGATACATACCGATGACGAATCCAAAAAAGGAGATCCAGAACCGGAGCAGCCTGAACCCGAAAAAGCATTGAAGGATTCCCAGGATCAGGCTGCCGATTACGAGGGCCTGTGCAAGCCCTGACATAATATCATTTCCCGCGGTTACAACATTTGTCATCAGATATGGTCTCCGGCTTTAAATACATGGCCGCATTTCTCACACTTGGAGTCCTCAACGAGAATGCACTCCTTTGTGAATACCTCAACGGTTTCTCCGCATACCGGACACTTCACTTCCTGTAATACAGGTGTCTTCTTTGCACCTTCGCAACCATCCAGAACTGCCATAATAGCTCTCCTTTCACAATTGTATAAAATGCGTTCTTCTGTTACTTCTTAAACCTTATCATAATACAAACTGGATGGAAATCAAAGAAAAAATCCTGCAAGTTTCTAACTTGCAGGATTTTTAAAAAAGCGCGAGACGGGATTACTATTGAACTGACAGCGGCCGTCAGAGCG
>JAJGAH010000145.1 GCA_020844525.1 Eubacterium sp. | reverse complement strand
GCCCATACGACGAATATCATCGCCCTGACCTTCGTTCTTCCGTTAAAGGACGAGATCTTTACACGTGAGCTGTGGGAATCAGCGACAGAGTGTCCTGTCGTATTTCCGGATGGCGTAGGCGTCGTGCCGTGGATGGTACCGGGCGGCAGAGATATCGCTGTCGCAACCAGCAAGCTGATGGAGAAGTATGACGTGGCGATCTGGGCACATCATGGCATGTTCTGCTCCGGTGAGGATTTTGATCTGACATTCGGTCTGATGCACACCGTGGAAAAATCAGCTGAGATACTTCTGAAGGTTTTATCAGTTACACCGGTGAAACGGCAGACGATCACGCCCGAGGATTTCCGTGAGGTGGCTAAGGGGTTCCACATCACACTGCCGGAGAGATTTCTTTATGAGAAGAAAAATCCGGGCGGAATCGATTAAACAGGTTTAGAGCCGTTCTGACGCTGTAATATTTATACGGCAGGAAGACATATTTGCAAGCGGCAACAGCTGTATGTAAAATGTTTTGCAGAGAAGGTATAATGAAGGGGATATGTCCGGGAAGAGGTGAAATCATGAACAGTCTGAAAAAATATAAAATATGTGCATGCAGTGCAGCACTGCTGGCACTTGCTGATGTGATCGTGATAATTCTGGACACAAAGGTTGCCTTCTCTGTTACCGCAGCGTATATTTGCTTTACATTACTGCTGGTCAGCCCCTTTGCGGGGCTGGTTCTGTCTATACTGTCCTGGGTCTTTCTGGGAAAAGTGCAGGCAGAAACGGGTGAGAAAAGACCATGGCACCGTCTCGCGATTATTGCGCTTCTTCTTCTCTATGGGATCTATGCGGCGGCGGTGCTTCTGCTGGTGATTTCGGGCATCTCGATTTTTTGATTTTTTTATTATACTTTAAGCATACCACAAGCGCGCTGGAACCTCATGGCAGCATTTCGATATTGTTATATGCCGGAGCTTTATTTGGAAGGATCTAAAGGCTGAAGGATAGCATTTTAATAGCTTTATCCTATAGAAAGTAAATGCGAGTTCTTAGAAAGTAAATACAAGTTCTGACGAGTGATTCAGTGTGAAAGTCAAAAACAGAAGGGAATAGCGTATGAGCCATATTTCAGATGCAATGCAGGCATTTCATGAAAATACCATGTGGATCGTAAACAATGGTATGATGGCTGATCTGGCCATTGAAGATACGAACAATAAGGTGATCAACTGGTTCGCGATGCACCAGCAGGAGTGGAAGCATGGGGAGATCGTGGACTTTGTCAGCATGGACGAGGGCACAGGTGTGTATACGGTGTATGCCCTCTGTACCGATGATACGGTGCTGGCAATTCCGGAGGATGAACTGGATAATCCGGAGGAATTTGATATCAGCGGGCACCATACCGCCATGGTCCGCACCCGTCCGCAGGAGATCACCGGTGAAGATGCCGATCAGCTGGCGGACCGCATACTGGACGAGCGGGAGAGAATCCTTAGGGAGAGGGCAGAAAGCCTGCATTGATGAAATATTTATTGTGTATAGGGAAGACCCTCGGCATCCAGCATGCTCTGTATATCCTCCACAGACCATGAGGTGATTTCCCCATCCTTCCTGCCACCCATTGCTTTTCCATTCAAACGTACCTGGCCATCCTCCTTGGCCAGAACAGACCACATATTTTTCAGGAGTGCGTCTGAGGTCTTTTTCCCGATCCGCTCCTCTCTGGAGCGTGCTTTCAGATATGCCCAGGATTCATAGGGCAGGAGAATCGTCTTTTCTTCGTTCATCGTTTGTCCTTTCTGTGCGGAAAAGTTCATTTCCGGAATAGTTTATGCCCTGCAATGCCTTTCTGCAAGTGTTCCTGCTGTATTATTTTAATATAAATGCGGGGAGACAGGTGCCGAATGCTCCACATTCATTCCGGTCAGCGATATTTTGATGTGGATGCGGTGAGACAGAAGAGTATATTACAGATTTTTTTGTAAACAGAAGGTAAATCCCCGTGATTTAAAATTGACTAACCGTATTTTGAGATGCTACCATCTACGAAACATTTGAAACCGTGAGGGAGTAGTTCGCAGGGAAGCGGATTTTTCTGTTCTCCTGTAACAAGTCAACATACTGGTCGGCATGACCTGGCTTGTTTTAATGGACGAGACTCATGTAAGCGATTGCGCTGTACATGGGTAGTATTCTCTCTGTTTATCAGACGCCTGGGTACAGCAAACGCTGCAGCCTGGGTTTTTTCTTTCTCTTTTTTCTATTGAAGATTTTCCATAAAGAAGATTTCTATTGAAAAATTTTCGATGAAGAAGCTTTCCGGGCAGGGAGCAGATCTTTTGGTGGACAATGCGCCCATATAGATACTGAATGCAGGGAGGAAATTGTTGAGATGGGAAGTCTGATCAAATTTATTTTAAACAGTATTTTGCTCGGTGTGGGGCTGGCAATGGATGCTTTTTCCGTATCCATTGCAAATGGCTTGAATGAACCGGACATGTCACGCAGGAAAACGTATGGAATTGCGGGATGCTACGCGTTTTTTCAGTTTGCCATGCCGATGATCGGATGGTTTTGTGTACATACCATCGCTGAGTATTTCAAGGTGTTCCAGAAATTCATTCCATGGATTGCCCTGATTCTGCTTCTCTATATCGGTATACAGATGCTTCGGGAAGGAATCTGCAAAATCAGGGAGAAGCGTGCAGGTGATCCACAGCGATGTCCCTGTGCGGAAAAGACCGCCCTTACCAGAAAGGCACTTCTGATTCAGGGAATTGCCACCTCCATTGATGCACTTTCGGTCGGATTTACTATTGCTTCCTACGGCGTTGGAGCGGCACTTTCCAGCACCCTGATCATTGCGGCTGTCACCTTTGTCATCTGTATGATCGGTCTTCTCTTCGGAAAGAAATTTGGCGAACGCCTTGCCGAGAAGGCAACCATCCTTGGTGGTGTCATCCTCATTGCAATTGGAATAGAGATTTTTGTGACGGGCATCTGAAGCGGTTGAGCAAAGTCAATAGTCAGAGATGTTATTAAAAAATACGAAAGGCAGACATTATCGTGGTCTGCCTTTTTGTATTGCAGCAGGTGGTTGCTGTGTCCCTTGTCAGATGTTATGATATAAGAACTTTGAAAATCGGATCTGCGCACATCTCATGCGAAGGGTGTCAAGACTTCCGGATTGATTTTCAAGGGTGATCATTGATACACATGCGTTATGTAAGGAAATTTGGTCAGGAAAAGCAGGATGACAGAACAGGATTTTCAGGAATTGACCGGAAAAGGCATCGTTTTTCTGGACGGTGCGATGGGAACAAACCTTTACAGGATGGGTATGCCGCATGGCTGCTGTACTGAGGCATGGGTGCTGAAGCATCCAGAGGATGTAGAGAGACTGCAGCGGGCATATGTGGAAGCCGGATCACAGATCATCTATGCCCCGACGTTTGGCGCCAATCGGAGCAGGCTGACGATCTTTGACCTCGGGGACCAGGTAGACGCGATGAACCGGAAGCTTGTAGAGATTTCAAAGCGGGCTGCGTCTGGGAAAGCATGGATTGCCGGAGACATTTCGCCCACCAATATGATCCTGGAAGAAAACGGCGGAGATGGAAGCCGGGAGGAAATGTTTGAGGTGTATCGCCAGCAGGCACAGGCACTCTATGACGCCGGCTGTGATCTCTTTGCAGTGGAAAGCATGCTTGCCGTCCAGGATGCAGTGATTGCGGTGGAGGCTGTGAAGTCAGTCTGTTCCTGTCCGGTGATCTGCACCCTTACGGTCCGGAGAGATGGCAGTGCCTATTATGGCGGCGATGTTTTTTCCGGAGGACCTCTGGCCGAGCGGGCAGGGGCGTCTGCCTACGGCATCAATTGCTGTTATGGTCCGGATGGACTGGAGCAGATTGTGTCTGTTGTTGCTGAAAATGTCCATGTGCCGGTTGTGGCAAAGCCCAATGCCGGTCTTCCTCACAAGGACGCATCGGGACAGCTTTGCTACAGCTTTACGCCGGATCAGTTTGCCCGGCACCTGCAGGGGCTGGTATCAGCAGGGGCACGCATTGTCGGTGGATGCTGCGGCACCACACCGGAATACATCCGGAAACTGAGCGAAGAACTGCACACACGGCAAAAGTAACAGGATCAATTTCCTGTATCCTGTGGCAGCGGGTGACACAGGCAGCGGAATTAGAATAATGGCTTTGGACCATAGTAAATATTGAGTGGAAAGCATGAGAGCTTTAAGCCTGAAGGATATAATCCAGAAAGCTATAAGCCAGAAAGCGTAGGGTGACAAGATGAATAAACAGGATTTTAAGAAACTGACCGACAGCAGAATCGTCTGCCTTGATGGCGCGACCGGCACGAATCTTACGCTTCGCGGTATGCCAAAGGGCGTCAGCACAGAGGCATGGGTTCTGGACCACCCGGACGTACTTGTGCAGCTGCAGGAGGAATTTGTAGACGCAGGGGCGGATATTCTCTATGCTCCAACGTTCGGGGCCAACCGGAAGGTACTCTCCGGGTTTGGCTTAAGTGACAAACTGGAGGAGATGAACAAGCGGCTGCTGGGTCTCTCTCTGGACGTGGCAAAGGGAAGAGTGCTGGTTGCCGGGGATATGTCCCCCACGGGTCTGGTGCCCGATTCGGCCGGAGGAGACGCCAGTTATGAGCGGATTTTTGAGATCTACAGCGAGCAGGCTGAGATTCTCTATCATGCGGGAGCGGATCTGATGGCCGTGGAGACCATGATGTCCGCGGACGAAACAGCGATCGCACTGGACGCGATTTCTTCAGTATGCGATCTTCCGGTTCTGTGTTCCTTTTCCGTCTATGCTGACGGCAAGTGCTTTTTCGACGGGAATATTTTTGATGCTGCAGCCATACTGCAGGAGATGGGTGCGGCTGCTGTGGGTATGAACTGCAGCAACGGCCCGGACCAGATGGAGAGTCTTGTCCAGAATCTGGTAAAAAATAGCAGCATCCCGATCATCGCCAAGCCCAATGCAGGGCTGCCACAGATCGATGAGAAGGGTAATGCGATCTACAGTCTTGGGCCGGAGGCGTTTGTGAATCATATGAAGGTTCTTGTTGATGCGGGTGCGAGACTGGTCGGTGGCTGCTGTGGAACGGAGCCGGAGCATATAAGGCTTCTGAAGAGGATGATCGAGGAACAGTCCTGATGGTATTCTCGTGGGAACGTTGATGTTTTCATTTGTGTTACATCAGGACATGATCATTTACGACAAATAATAGAATAGCAGTATTTTTATTTGGGATAGAATAGCAGCATTTATTTGGGGTTTGACATTTTTATGACACACTCCTATAATAAAAACCGAGTTTGAGAGCTTTTTCAGTGCCGGCGATGAGCCGGGTAAAAGGGAATCAGGTGAAAGACCTGAACGATCCGGTCACTGTGAGCAGCGAGCTGGTTGCGAGATCCATTGTATTCCGGGAATGGAATATGAGAAGGCGCATTCCGGCGTCTGAGCTGTGAGTCAGTAAACCTGCTGAGAGGGTATAAATAGAGATGCTTCCGATGAAAGCAGAATCTGTTGCATGAGAGCGCATGGACAGGTATCCATTTCTGTTGCTGGATGCTTAGAGGTTATGCGGACATGGTTTATTACGTGGACCTTATAAGGCAAACGAATGTTGTTTGTCATACAGGTCCTGGGTGTCATGCAGATATGGAGTGATTGCTTTTTTTTCGGAAAAGGCGGTCACTCTTTTTTTGTGTCAGATCGAAAGGCGCGCAGCGCTTTTTGAAATAAACAGCATCATGGGAAATCACAGATTTACCAGGAAAAAGGAGAAAAGTATGAAAAAGAAACTTGTCACATTTCTCTGCGTAACGGCGCTGACCGGCTCTATGTTTGCCGGCTGCGGCAGCGCGGCACAGACGTCTTCCTCGTCTTCAGCGGCTTCATCCGCCGCAGCATCTGCTTCTTCGGCAGCGGCTGAGGTAACGGAAGCAGCTGCATCCTCCTCGTCCGAGCAGGTTGAGACCGTATCCTCTTCATCTGTATCTGCTGACCAGGCGGCAGCGGATAAGGTGGCAGCGCTGATTGACAAGATCTACGTGCAGGAGCGGACGGATACCACAGATGCGGACTGCAAGGCTGCCAAGGAGGCGTGGGACGCGCTGACGGATACACAGAAGGCTCTGGTACAGGGCGAGTATGCAGATCCGGATTATTTCGGAAGAGATACCGGTGATGCTTCCAAGGATGATCCGCTCAATGAGGACGGTATCGGAGAGAATGAGATTCTGGTATGCTCCTTCGGAACCTCCTATAATGACAGCCGTGTACAGGATATCGGCGGCATCGAGAAGGCTCTTCAGGCTGCATATCCCGACTGGTCTGTGAGACGTGCATTTACCGCACAGATCATCATCAACCATATTGAGGCACGTGACAACGAGATCATCGATAATATGGACCAGGCACTGCAGAGATCCGTTGACAATGGCGTCAAGAACCTGGTGATCCAGCCAACCCATCTGATGCACGGCGCAGAGTATGATGAGCTCACAGGGACAGTGCAGAAATATGCAGACAAGTTTGATTCTGTAAAGATTGCAGAGCCGCTGCTTGGAGAGGTGGGAAGTGATACCACTGTTGTAAATGAG
>JAJGAH010000144.1 GCA_020844525.1 Eubacterium sp. | reverse complement strand
CGGGAAAAGGACCGGGAAGCAGCCTTAAAGCTGATTCATGAAAAATACCCCGCCTATGTACCTTATGATCGTAATAGTGTGGAAAGAAGGCTGTGATTTCTTCCTCTGTCAGAAATGCCCATGGGGTGGGGCAAAGGATTGCAATTACTAAAAAAGTATTTCCCCGACGACGGGTCAAAGATATCTGTCCGAGATATCCACGAGGACAAAGAGCTTGTCGTCATCATAAAACTTCACCTTCTGGTACCACTTTGAAAAATAGTCACGGATGAATATTTTCGCCGGACCTGACAGTGGTGCGTCTGCCGAGAAATGCTGACTGTCACAGCTTTCATGGTAGTGAATATTGGTGTGATATTTATCCTGCAGAATTTTCTTCAGCTCAAGAAACTCCTGAATTGTAACAACCATAAGAGCGATTCCTTTCTGCCCTGCAATATGCCGGGCATTCGCAATGTGTTTCACTGTGTTTAATGTTATTATTGCACAATTATCATCCACCGTACAGACAAATCCTTACAGTACATCATATCGGTACATCACAGCAGCTCCTTCTATCCGATAGCCAGATGACAAAGCTGCCAGGTTGTTGTATTGGTAGGTATCTTGTTGGTTTGTGTTGCATTTGGTTTTTGGGTGTGATACACTGAAGACAAATTTAATTGGATGTAAGTGCGGTCTGTACTGCAGACCGTTAAAAGGGAAACAGGTGAGAATCCTGTGCTGTCCCGCAACTGTATGCGGATTGCATGATCCAGATCCACTGGCTGATTCAGCCGGGAAGGGGGATGATGCTTAGCGCCGCAAGTCAGGAAACCTGCTTACCATCCTGTTATCGGTCCATCACGATGTATGAGGGGATAGCAAATACCGGATTTCTGTTTCGCCAGCAGACTGCATAAATTTTATCTGCCTCTGGCTTTTTCGGTGTACGCAAAGACATTCTGTCATCATGATGGAATGTCTTTTTTGATTTATGATTTACACAGGAGGCCCATAAGAAATGGTGGATATTCATGAAACGAATAAAAGCGACAGAATACAGATGCTGGTTGCTGATCTGTATCGAAAAATGCCGGAAATCGAGGCATCAAGAGCAAAGCTTCTCACAGAATCCTACCAGCAGACAGAAAACCAGCCGATCGTTATGCGTCGTGCACTTGCCTTCCGGCATATTCTCGAAAACATCCCGATCATCATCAGGGACCATGAGCTGATTGTCGGAAGCTCTACGCTTGCGCCCAGAGGCTGTCAGACCTATCCGGAATTTTCCTGGGAATGGCTGAACCAGGAGCTTGACACAGTGGAAACACGGGAAGCGGACCCTTTCCATATTTCCGAAGAGAATAAGGCGATTCTCCGGGAGGTGAATCCATGGTGGAAAGGAAAGACAAGCTCTGATCTTGCAACGGCCCTGATGACACCGGAGACCAAAATGGCAATCGATCATAATATCTTTACGCCCGGCAATTATTTCTACAATGGTGTGGGACACTTTACCGTCAAATACTGGGAAGTCCTCTCGATGGGATTCCGCGGCATCATACAGAAAATAGAAGCGCATGATGCTGCCTGCAATGTAGGAGATGCCGATTATCAGCAGAGGCATACTCTCTACCAGGCAATGAAGATCAGCTGTGAGGCCGTTATTCACTATGCGGAGCGCTATGCAGACCTGGCAGATTCCATGGCGCGTTCAGAACCTGATCCAGTCAGAAAAGAGGAACTGCTCAATATCCGTGACAATTGCCGGAGAGTGCCGGCGGAAGGAGCTGAAACCTTTTACCAGGCCTGCCAGAGCTTCTGGTTCGTGCAGCAGCTCCTGCAGCTGGAATCCAGTGGCCATTCCATCTCTCCCGGACGCTTTGACCAGTATATGTACCCATATTACAAGAAGGACCTTGACTCCGGCAGGATCACAAGGGACCAGGCACAGGAATATATTGACTGCATCTTCGTCAAGATGAATGATCTGAACAAGGTACGGGATGCTGAATCCGCAAAGGGCTTCGCCGGTTACAGCCTGTTTCAGAACCTGTGTGTCGGCGGTCAGACGAAGGAAGGGCTGGATGCCACAAACGATCTGTCATTTATGTGCATCTGGGCATCCATGCACGTCTTTCTTCCGATGCCATCGCTCTCTATCCGCGTCTGGAATCTGACACCGCACGAACTGATGCACGAGGCGACCAGACTCACCAGAACAGGTATTGGTCTTCCGGCGTATTACAATGATGAAGTAATTATTCCGGCTCTGATGAGCCGCGGCGTGACCCTGGAGGATGCCAGAAACTATAGTATCATCGGATGCGTTGAGCCGCAGGCAATGGGCAAAACCTTCGGATGGCATGACGCTGCATTCTTTAATATGTGCCGTCCGCTGGAACTCGTTTTTTCCAACGGCATGGACAGAGGCGTTCAGATCAGCATCCGGACCGGAGAGCTGGAAGATCTGCGCACGTTTGAGGATTTCTGGAATGCTTACAAAAAGCAGATGGAATACCAGATTTCCCTGCTGGTGAATGCGGATAATTCCATTGATGTGGCGCATCGGGAAAGAGTGCCGCTTCCATGGATGGCAACGATGATGGATGACTGTATTGACAGAGGCCTGACTCCGGAACAAGGTGGCGCTCACTATAACTTCACCGGGCCACAGTGTTTCGGCATCGCCAATGCGGCAGATTCTCTCTGGGCGGTCAAAAAGCTTGTCTATGATGAGAAAAAAATAACGCTCCGGGAATATAAACGCGCGATGGACCTGAATTACGGAAAGGGACTTGATGATATATCTGTCAGAGACCTGGCGGAATCCGCAGCATTAAAGCTCAAAAGCCAGGGGAAAGAGATCGGTGCGAAAGAAATCGCTGCCATTGTTGCGGGAATCAAAAATGCCAGTCTCTCTGACCAGGACAAGGAAAGCTTCCAGAAACTTCTGGACGAGATCAATGCGCTGCCCAAATACGGCAATGATATTCCGGAAGTGGATTATTTCGCCCGTGACACCGCATATTTGTACACAAAGCCTCTGGAAAAATACAAAAATCCAAGAGGCGGTCAGTATCAGGCCGGAATTTACCCGGTTTCCGCAAACGTTCCCCTCGGTGCGCAGACAGGTGCCACACCCGATGGAAGGCTTGCACATACACCTGTTGCGGACGGCATCGGACCGATGGCGGGAAGGGACACACATGGTCCGACCGCAACAGCCAATTCTGTCGCACGGATCGATCACCAGATTGCCTCCAACGGTACGCTGCTGAATCAGAAATTCCATCCGTCCGCATTGCAGGGTGAAAAGGGGCTGAATGATTTTGAAGCCCTGATCCGGACCTATTTTGATCAGAAGGGCATGCATATGCAGTTTAATGTGGTTGACAAGAAGACACTGCTGGATGCACAGAAGCATCCGGAGAATTACCGCCACCTTGTCGTGCGAGTTGCCGGATATTCCGCTCTGTTCACAACGCTGTCAAAGTCACTGCAGGACGACATTATCCGCCGTACAGAGCAGGGATTTGAGTTCTGATATGGTGCGAAGGAGCGTATTATATGACTGATTATAAAAATGAAGCAGTTGATGCCGGAGAATATGCTTCAGAGCCTGCTTTCATGAAGACAAAGGGAAGAATCTTTGATATACAGCGCTATTCTGTGCACGATGGAACGGGGATCAGAACCATCGTCTTTCTGAAGGGATGCATCTTCAGATGCCGGTGGTGCTGCAATCCAGAGTCGCAGGAATATGAGATCCAGGAAATGAAAAACGCGGACGGAACTATCAAAACCATCGGTGAGGACGTAACCGTGGAAGAAGTCATGCGCGTAGTCGAAAAAGACTGGATCTATTACCGCAGGTCCGGAGGAGGCCTGACGCTTTCCGGAGGAGAAAGTCTCTGCCAGCCGGAATTTGCCAGAGATCTGCTGCACGCAGCGAAAGACCGGGGTTATTCCACGGCAATGGAAAGTATGGCAGGGCTACCCTGGGACAGAATTCAGATGGTGCTTCCCTATCTGGATGAGTATCTGATGGACATCAAGCACATGAATGCAGAAAAGCATAAAGCCTTTATCGGCAAAGATAATCACCTTGTACTTGAAAATGCAAGACGTGTGGCAGAAGCAGGAAAATGCCGCCTGATCATCCGCACACCGGTCATCCCCACCTTCAACGACACAGAAGAAGAGATCGATGCCATCGCGCTCTTTGCATCCTCACTTCCCGGTGTGCGTGAATTACACCTGCTCCCGTATCACAAGCTTGGGTATGACAAGTATGTTGGTCTGGGACGACCCTATCTGATGGGCAGCCTGGAAACACCGCCCCGCGAAAAATTTGTTACATTCAAAAAAATTGCAGAATCACACGGACTGGTCTGCGTGATTGGGGGCTGACAACTACAGAGAACTTACGATATATTCGATATATTGTTTACAGTTTACAGCTGTATCAGTCATTCAGCTGAATGGATGCAAACGTATGGATGCATCCATCTGTATTGCTGCACAAGCATCCATACGGTAATAATAATCTCTGAATATAGCATGAAAACCACCTGAAACATTAACAACTCATACGGAGGGAATATTATTGATTAAAGCAGAACATATGGAAGTATGGGGATTCTCCCATGCAATCCGGGGCATGCGCAACCCTATGAACAGCTGGGCAAAAAGCGACAGCAGTCCGGGGCAGGATGGACGCTTTCAGATCGGGCCCAATGATATGGACCTGATGCGGAGGCTTTACCGGGGCGGAACAGAACACAGGAAATATCTGCGGCAGATCTTTGTCTCAATGGATATCACGGCACCGCTGTACTGGTGGAAGGAATTTGACACATATAAGATCGGCACAGTTGCCAATTCCACTTCAACCATGCATAAAATCGCCGCCAAAGAATTTGAAATGTCCGATTTCAGCACGGAGCATTTGCGTTCAGAAGAGGAAATGCAGCAGATCCTCTCCTGGCTGAACCGCTACCGGGATGCCTATCTTAAGACGAAAGACAAAGCAGACTGGTGGGCCATGATTCAGCTTCTTCCGGAATCCTATCATCAGACCCGGACAGTGACGATGAATTACGAAAATGTCCTTAACATTATCCGCCAGAGGACACATCATAAGCTGGATGAGTGGAACCAGTATGTTGCACTGCTCTGGGAGCTTCCATATCTCAGGGAAATTACAGAGCGCTAATACAACATAGTGTTGTGAGAGATGTAATCTCTGTTACAATAAGGGAAACAATCAACGACGCAGAAGGAGACATATCTATGAAGAAGGCAGTTTTACTCTGGCGGATTATGAAACGGACTGGATTTATTCAGATTTTCACCAGCTACCTCATTTTTTTCCTGATTACGGCCCTGCTTCTGCGTCTGAAGGAACCTGGCATCGAAACCTATGGTGACGGCATCTGGTACTGCTTTGTGGTCTCTGCTACGATCGGATTCGGTGATATCGTAGCTGTCACAACAATCGGAAGAATTCTCACCATCATTCTGGCAGTCTATTCCGTGGCAGTCACTGCAATATTTACAGCAACAATCGCCAATTACTACATGAATATGATACAGCTGCGTGCCAACGAAAGTGCAGAGGCCTTTCTCGATCAGCTGGAGCATCTGCCTGACCTCACACCGGAAGAACTTGCAGCTCTCTCAGAAAAGATAAAGCATTTCAAGTCCAGTCATGATATCCGGTGAGGTCATAAACTTTTTTGTACAGAAATAAATCTGATATTGTGTATGCTCATTTGGACACTTTCCCGAAGATGTGGCGGACCGGAAACATGGACGTTTTATCTCCAGCGGCTTATAATGGCTAGTTGTAAATCTTTTATGGGCTGGAGGAAATAAAGCAATGCCGAAAATCGGACTGGTTGTTGAAGGCGGCGGTATGAAATGCGCCTATAGCGCTGGAATCCTTGATAAATTTCTGGATGATCAGGTGCATTTCGACTATGCGATCGGTGTGTCTGCCGGTTCTGCCAATTGCGCTTCCTTTCTGGCGGGGCAGAGGGAACGAAATCTGCGTTTTTATACAGAGCATTTAAAAAAGAAGGGTTACTTTGGTCTGGACAGCTTTCTGAAAACCGGCGATCTCTTCGGACTTGATTTTATCTACAGCACAATGTCAAATCACGATGGGGAGGACCCGCTGGATTACCCGAAGCTGGCCGCAAACCCCACTGAATTTGAAATTGTTGCGACCAATGCGCTGACCGGCGCACCGGCCTATTTTTCCAAGAAGGATATGTCACAGGACAATTATGAGGTCATCAAGGCTTCCTGTGCCCTTCCCGCTGCATGCAAGCCACGCATGATCCAGGACATCCCTTATTTTGACGGAGGCGTATCCGATCCGATTCCGGCAGATCATGCATTGAAGCAGGGCTGCTGTGATAAGGTTGTCGTTATCATTTCCAAGCCCAGAGACTTTCAGAAAGAGCCAGAGCACATGCGCGCCTTCTACTCTATGCATCTCATAAAATATCCGAGGATTGCAGAGGAGATCAATTACCGCCATATCACCTATATGCAGCACTTCCGGAGGATTTTTCAGCTCGAGCAGGAGGGCAGGGCCTTCGTCTTTGCCCCAAGTGCACACCTGGAGATGGGAACCTATGCCATGGACCCGGAGGAAAACCGGAAGCTGTATG
>JAJGAH010000143.1 GCA_020844525.1 Eubacterium sp. | reverse complement strand
TTCCGGCAGATCTCCGGCATGTTGTCAAAATGCATCTTTGGATCCGTGCCCTGCATATAAAGGTTCATCGCCAGCGTGATGATATCTACATTTCCTGTTCTCTCACCGTTACCAAACAGAGTGCCTTCTACACGGTCTGCACCTGCAAGTACGCCAAGCTCGGCATCCGCAACACCGGAACCGCGGTCGTTATGGGGATGAAGAGAGAGCACCACATTGTCACGGTATTTCAGGTTTTTACTCATGTACTCTACCTGCTGGGCATAGACGTGAGGCATGGAGAGCTCCACAGTGCTGGGAAGGTTGATGATAGCTTTCCGGTCTGCAGTCGGCTGCCATACGTCCAGAACGGCGTTGCAGACCTCAAGAGCGTATTCCGGTTCTGTTCCTGTAAAGCTTTCCGGACTGTACTCAAAACGATAGTTCTCGCCGGCCTCCTCCGTAAGTTTTTTCAGAAGCGTTGCTCCCTCAACCGCAATCTGCTTGATGTGCTCCTTGTCCTTTTTGAAGACCTGCTGCCGCTGCGCGAAAGAAGTGGAGTTATAGACATGCACAATGGCATTCTTGCACCCCTTCAGCGCCTCGAATGTCCGCTTGATGATATGCTCCCTGGCCTGTGTCAGCACCTGTACTGTAACATCGTCCGGAATCAGGTTTTCCTCAATCAGACGGCGGAGGAAGACAAACTCTGTCTCGGAAGCGGCTGGGAATCCAACCTCAATCTCCTTGAACCCCACCTCACAGAGCATCTTGAAGAACTCAATCTTCGTATCGAGGTCCATCGGGATCACAAGTGCCTGGTTGCCATCCCGAAGATCGACAGAGCACCATACCGGTGCCTTGTCGATGGCATCCTTCTTTACCCAGTCATTACAAGCGACTGACGGCATATAGTATTGTTTCTGATACTTCTTGTAGTTCATCATAATAATCATCCTCCTGTGCTCTTTCCTGTTTTATACTGTATAAGCTAAACAGCGGATTGCTTCGCGTGACCCGTGCTCATACCTGTTGCCTTCGAAAGCCCAGCCAGTCTCTTTCGCGCGCTTCGCGTGCGACGAGCCTGTCTGTGTTTTCGAAGAGCTTATACAGTAAAAAATGGCCCTGCGTCTCCTGCGTTCTGCAAGAGACGTAAGGCCATTCACCATGCTTTCATTCAGGTAAACCTTGCGCGGTACCACTCTTCTTCACGGTTTCCCGTGCACTCAACCGGATACGCTCTTTGTACGGAAAAGTCATTATAAATAAAAACGATCATTCCGAAAGATTTATATCCTCACCCCTGTAACGGTGGGCATCCGTCTGCGTCTAATCTTCACACCATTCAGAAATTCCGAAGGCATATCATTTCGGGCAGCCACTCAGAGGTCAGTTCCAAAAGGATCTTCCGCTGCCTCTCACCAGCCGACAGCTCTCTGCAGTCCAATCTCAGATGTACTACTCCTCGTCAACGTATTTACTGTGTCTTACCATAACATTTCACTTTTCAAATGTCAATTGTCAAATTGCCAACATTTCTGGCCATTTACGGGTCAGCCATGCATACATACATGCACATGCATCCAATGTCACTTGCAGATATATTCAGTGTTGCTTGCAGATATACTCGGGTGCAGATCTGTCATTTCCGTGCTTTCATTTCGTCAAAAATATCTGTGATTTCCTTCTCCGGTGCCGGTGTCAGGAGGCTCACGATAACATTTACAAGGATAGCAACGATAAAGGCCGGAAGCAGTTCATAGATATCCCATGCGCCGCCGATCGGACGTACCGCATATTTCCAGACAAATACCATAATGCCGCCGCTGATCATGCCGGCCAGCGCACCATATTTATTGGAGCGTCTCCAGAACAGTGCCAGCAGGACCACCGGACCAAACGTTGCGCCAAAGCCTGCCCATGCGAAGGAGACAATGCCAAAGACAGAGCTGTTCGGATTCCATGCGATTCCAACACCAATAACAGCAATAATTGCCAGACTGAAACGGGCAATTGTCATAAGCTTCTTCTCATCCAGATCCAGATGGAAAAACTCATGGATAATGTTTTCGGATACAGAGGATGAAGCCGCCAGCAGCTGGGAATCCGATGTAGACATTGTCGCTGCCAGGATACCGGACAGGACGATACCTGCAAAGACAGCTGCAAGTACACCATGCTCACTGAGAAGGGAGGAAATCCGCACAATAATGGTCTCTGTCGCAGAGCCCTCCAGCAGCGGAACGACACCCGCCTTGGTCATGCCAAGTCCGACAATACCAATCAGAACTGCAATACCCATGGAAATCACAACCCATACGGAAGCGACCCTTCGGGAGATCTTAAGCTTGCTATCATCCTCAATTGCCATGAAACGGAGCAGAATATGGGGCATGCCGAAATATCCAAGTCCCCATGCCAGCGTAGAAATAATCGTCACAAATCCGAAAGGTGAAGCCGTTCCGGTGGTCTGATTATAGGTCTGCGTCATGCTGAAATATCCCGGAAGTGTCTTTGCATTCTCAATCACGGCGCCCATACCGCCTGCCTGATTGATGCCAAAGATCAGGACAATAATCAGGGCCATCGTCATGACGATACTCTGAATGAAGTCAGTCAGGCTTGCCGCCAGGAATCCTCCTGTCAGGGTATAGGAAATAATGACCGCAGCGCTGATGATCATTGCAACATGATAATCCGCGCCAAACAGACTGGCAAAGAGCTTTCCACAGGCAGCAAAGCCGGAGCCTGTATATGGAATAAAGAAGACAATGATGACAACCGCCGCAATCATCATCAGAACTCTGTGCTTGTCCTTATAACGATCCGAAAAGAAATCCGGTATCGTGATGGATCCGGTCCTGGCCGTGTAGCGGCGGATACGCTTTGCGACAATCAGCCAGTTCAGATAAGTACCAGCAGCCAGACCGATACAGGTCCAGCCGACATTCGCCATACCGGACAGATATGCCAGTCCCGGCAGGCCCATCAGCAGATAGGAACTCATGTCGGAAGCCTCTGCGCTCATCGCGGTGACCAGTGGTCCCAGCTTTCTGCCACCAAGGTAAAAATCACTGATGTTCTCATTTTTCTTGGCAACTACAAATCCGATTGCAAGCATACCAAGCAGGTATACAATCATGACAATCAGAATGCCAACCTGTGCATTTGTCATCTTCTTCTCTCCCTCATATTTTTAAAAAAATACGAAAACGGCCATGCATCCTATCCGGTTTCCTGCAATTTGCACCTGGCCAATCTCCAATCTGTTTGTCAGCACAGATGGTTCACAAAGGCATTTCATTACAATTTCGGATATATAGCATGCGTTTTCCGAATACATTGCTGTAAAGTTTAGCACATGAAACTGCCGAACTCAATCCCTTTCTTATACTTTATCTCTCACTTATGTTTATCTCTTCCTTAATACTCTGCCCTGATGCCTATCTCTTTCTTATACTCTGTCCTGATGCCTATCTTTTTCTTATTCTCTGCCCTGATGCTTATCTCTTATATATACCCTGCCCTTTCTTTCGGGCTCCTCTTTCATTGCTTTTCTTCTGTTAAAGATTTTTCAAGCAATGTCAAAATGATCCATATGATTCATGATTTTTACAGGCAGGATCCATATGATGTTTGCAGTTA
Organism: Eubacterium sp.; assembly: GCA_020844525.1. GTDB lineage: Bacteria > Bacillota > Clostridia > Lachnospirales > Lachnospiraceae > Bilifractor. Next base: position 3,060 of record JAJGAH010000143.1, on the reverse strand, counting down.
ATCGCAAGCACCTATATAATTATCATATAGTTCCTTCTGATTTTTCGTATTTGTACTTTGGAATATTTGGGCGTACACTTTACCTCGATTCGTAGTTGTATCTTCAGAAAGGATTGCTTTTTATTATGAAACGACTGATGTCTTATCTGAAACAGCACATGGCAGCAACGATCTGCGCCCCGCTGTTCAAGATGCTGGAGGCCACCTTTGAGCTGATCGTCCCGCTGATCGTTGCAAAAATGATCGATATAGGAATTGGCAATCACGATGTTTCCTATATTCTCCGAAACGGTGCACTGCTGTTCCTGCTCGGCTTCATCGGACTTGCCGCATCCATCACAGCGCAGTATTTTGCCGCAAAGGTGGCTACCAGCACATCCACAATGATGCGCAATGATCTGTATGAGCACATCCAGACTCTTTCCTGGAAGCAGATCGACAGCATCGGCACCTCCACACTGATCACACGCATGACCAGTGACATCAACACCGTACAGAACGGCGTAAACATGTTCCTGCGTCTGTTCCTGCGTTCTCCCTTCGTCGTATTAGGTGCGATGATTCTTGCGTTTACCGTGGATGTTCCCACAGCCGTCAGCTTTGCCATTGTGATTCCCGTTCTGCTCTGCATCATTTTTACGATTATTCTGATTACGATGCCGCTGAACCGCAACGTGCAGGCACAGCTTGACAAGATCCTGCGCAAGACCAGGGAAAACCTCCTGGGTGTCCGGGTTGTCCGCGCCTTCAACCAGCAGAAGCGGGAAACCGATACCTTTGATCATGAGACTGATCTTCTGTATAAAAAGCAGATCCATGTGGGAAAAATTTCAGCACTGCTCAATCCCATGACCTATGTGGTCATCAACCTCGGCATTGTCGCAATCCTTTGGATCGGCGGCGGCCGTGTCAACACAGGCGCACTGACACAGGGAAGTATAACTGCCCTGGTCAACTACATGACACAGATCCTGACGGAGCTTGTCAAGCTTGCTAATCTGATCATCCTGCTGTCCAGAGCAATCGCATCCATGAACCGTGTGGACGATGTGTTCCGGATGCAGAACACCCGTGTGGATGGAACAGATGCATTTCTTGAAGGGACAGATGGCGCTTCTATTAATTTTGATCACGTCACCTTCGCCTATCAGGAAGGCGCTTCGCCCGCACTGGAGGATATCACTTTCCATGCCCCTGCAGGCACAACTCTCGGCATCATCGGCGGTACCGGGTCCGGCAAAAGTACACTTGTCAACCTGCTGCCGCGTTTCTATAATCCCGACAACGGAACAGTATCTATAAATGGGAAAGATGTCCGGGAGATCCGTGAAAAAGACCTCCGCTCCCATATCGGTCTTGTACCGCAGAAGGCGGTCCTGTTTCAGGGAACCCTGCGTGACAACATGAAATGGGGAAACGAGGAGGCTTCCGATGAACAGATTTACAAGGCACTGGATATCGCACAGGCCAGGGAATTTGTTGACCAGAAGAGTGAGGGTCTGGACCTTCCGATCGAACAGGAGGGCCGCAATCTCTCCGGCGGGCAGAAGCAGCGTCTGACCATCGCCAGAGCTGTAGTCCGGAATCCACAGGTGCTGATTCTGGATGACAGTGCCTCCGCCCTGGACTTTGCCACAGATGCAAAGCTTAGGAAGGCGATTCACAGCGAGATATCCAGGAGGACCGTCATTCTTGTATCCCAGAGAGTGAGCACCATTCGAAGCGCTGATCAGATTCTGGTGCTGGACGACGGAAGGCTCGCTGGCAGCGGTAATCACTACGAGCTCTTGAAAAACTGCGGGATTTATAGAGATATCTGTGCATCCCAGATGACGCCGGAGGAGATTGCATCAGATTTGAAGGGAGGTGAGCAGTAATGTCCGAAACGAACGAAAATGTCAAAGCAAAATCAGATGCCACAGGAAGACCAGCACCGGCAGCTGCAAAGGAATCTTATATCCATATGGACAACGAAAAAGCAGGAAATAATGGACAAAATAAAAATACAGACCCGGACGCACTGAAAAAAAAGCGCAAAAAGAACACGCTCCTGCGTATCATCAGTCATGTAAAGCCATACACAGGTTTTGTAGTTCTGTCCCTTCTCCTTGCAGTTCTGTCCGTAACGCTGACACTGCTGATCCCCATTTATATCGGAAACGGTGTGGATCTGATCGTCTCCAGGGGACACGTTGATTTTCCGGGACTGTTACGGATCATCCGCAAAATTGTGCTGTGCATCATCATCACAGCCGCTGCTCAGTGGACCATGAACCACATCAACAACAAGATCACCTACCTGATTGTGCGGGACCTGCGCACGGAGGCCTTCCACAAGATCCACAGTCTTCCGCTTTCCTACATCGATGCCCATCCAACCGGAGATCTGATCAGCCGGGTCATCACCGACGTAGAACAGCTTTCAGACGGTATTCTCCTCGGATTCACCAACCTGTTCACAGGTATCGTGACGATTGTGGGCACCCTCATTTTTATGCTGACACTGCAGCCGCTGATCACACTGATTGTGGCAGTACTTACACCGCTTACCTTTTTTGCCGCAAAATTCATCTCAGAGCATTCCTTCCGTTTCTTCCGGAAGCAGTCTGAATCAAGAGGCAGTCTGACGACACTGACCAATGAAATGATTGGAAATCTGACTGTTGTCCAGACCTTCGGCCACGAGGCGGCTGCTCTGGAGGAATTCAAACGCCGCAGCGGGGAACTGGGTGAAAACAGCATGAAGGCAACCTTCTACTCCTCTCTCACCAACCCAGTGACCCGCTTTCTCAACACGCTGATTTATAACGGGGTTGTCATCGCAGGCTGCCTGCTCTGCTTCCTCTCACCCCTTGGTGCCTCACTGCTGACCATTGGAAAGCTGACCAGCTTCCTTGCCTATGTAAAGCAGTACAGCCAGCCCTTTAACGATATCACCAACGTGATCACGGAGTTCCAGAACTCCATCGCCTCTGCCGCACGTGTCTTTGAGATGCTCGATGAGGTTCCTGAGCCCGCCGACGATCCTGATGCAATTACGCTGGAGCATGCAAAGGGTGC
>JAJGAH010000142.1 GCA_020844525.1 Eubacterium sp. | reverse complement strand
CAGATATGACAGATGTTTACTACTGTGGAAGCACAGCTGCGGCAGGTATCAATGCTGAGTCCGGGAAGAGCGTAGAGGATAGTACATTTACCGGCGTATCGTACAAGAATCAGGACGATATGATGACGCAGGATTTTGCAGATCTGCTGAACAGCAACATCAGCGGACAGAAGAATATGGGAACCTGGACCTGGCAGGCGAATAAGAATTATAAATTCCCGCGGCTTGAAGCCACACAGCTCAAGCAGGCTGTCTGGACCGGTGAAAATGGCATTACGATTACCGGAAACGTTCATCCGGATGCGCAGCTTCAGGTAAAAACATTGAAGAGTACGGATGCAGATTACCAGGCACTTGCAAAGGCGGACAACATTGAGAAGATGCTCGGCGCATGGGACATCAGTCTTCGTTTCGCAAACGGAAGAAGGGCAACCTTCGAGGGAAACGTGACCATTCATATTCCTGCAGAAGTGGCAAATGCACTGGCATCCAAAAATATTGAGGTACTGCACCTGTACAATCAGAAGCTGCATCTGGAAAACTTTACGAAAAATGCGGATGGCAGTATCGACCTGACGGTAGGACATCTGTCTCCGTTCGGTCTTGCACAGACGACAGGACAGGACAGCACGAATGTAGAGCCGGCTTCCAATCCGACAAAGCCGGATGATGCTGGAAAGAGCGCAGGGTCCGGTCAGACTATATCCGGAAATGGAAGCGGTACGGGCACCTCGAATACTTCCACAACAGCGAAGGGAGTAAGTACAGGGGACCAGAGCCAGGTGGCACTATATGTCACTCTGCTCGGCCTTGCCGGCGCAGCCGCAGCTGCACTTGTTCTGATGCTGCTCCGAAAGCGCAGGAGAATGAAGTAAGACATCAATAGAAAACCATGACGTCGGACCCATGGGAGGTACGAAGTATGAGACAACAAAGAGAAAAATCACATTCCGGCATACAAAAGAAAAAGCGGAAAGCCATCGGGAAGAAAGCACAGGCAATTCTGCTGTCTGCCCTGATGGCAGCCGGTCTTTCCACATCTGCATTGCCAACGACAGTACAGGCGGATCAGACAGAAAACACAGTATCTGCAAAATCGGTAGTCAAGGTTGGTGGCGTGTCCAGCTTTATAACCAAAAAGCTGACAAAGTTTGCACTGGGAACGTTGAAACATGCTGTCTGCCATTTTTTGGATTACTCGGCGGAGGAGGTTGCAGCATCAGGCGGAAACGTGGCCCAGACAGCCTCGAAGATTCTGTATTTTTCACAGTGGTTTCTGGATGAAAAAGCAGCGGGAGCACTGGCACAGGCAGAGGCAACAGCAGAGAAAATCAGTGAGCAGCTGACCCAGATGCAGACTGAAATTAATCAGGAGTTTGCCACAGTGGATGCTCAGGTTGAACAGATGAGTACGGAGGAAAAGCAAAATGCATTTGTCGTGAAGTATGATGAACTGACTGCTTATAAGACAACGTACAAGGGACTTTCTCAGGTCTATGCAGATTTGGTATCGGCTTGTGAGGCTTACAGCAAAAACCAGACAGACGATAATAAGCTGGCGCTGGAAAATGCTTACAATAATGTAGGGGCATTGTATAAGGCTGCTTCATCAAAGAACCCCAGCTACAATTCTATAACGTTCAATTTTGACACGGACCTTGGGAAAATCTGTGAATTAATATCTTCCTATAATTATAACTACGAGGTGGATCGATCGTATGATCCTGGAGATGCCACTAAATGGGGAGCAGACCAGGGCAGAACGACGGTGATCAGCAGCTATTATAATTATCTGATGAATAAGGACGCTCTGGAATCCGAAGCATATGAGGATATGAAAGCAGTCATCAATGCCTGTGCAGGAACAGCTTCTTACTACCTGGAGGCTTACCAGCTTTACCTGACCTATGAGGCACAGTATATCTATCGTACACCTGCAGAGGATCTGGGCATCAGTGACATCAAATCCGAGGAAGACAAGACAAAATATGTGGACAGTCTTTGGGATGCTTATGCGGATCGGTATTATAAGATCCAGAGGGCTGTATGCCAGATGATCAGCACGCATGAGTCAGAGATGGATGGCTGGATGCGGTCCTATGACGTGGATTCCAATATCTACTTTACGCCCTATAGCGCCACCTATATGAAGACAGATACGGAGGAGGATCGTAATTCAGATACAGCCAGTGTCATCAAGCCCGGAAATGAGAATTCACATGTCAATGTATTTAAGCCTTTGGGTTCATCTTTGACCTATGCACTCCGTGTTCCAAATGACTATACACCGGTATTAAAAGTCTATGACACATTTTTCGATGAGATTACGTCGCATTTATTTTACAACAAAACATCGCGATCAGCAGATTATCGGAATATGCTGAATGCACATTCCCAGGAAAGCTCTCGAAACAGTAACGCGACAGGATATTCCCTGATCTACTCTCCAAGTGATCTGTCATGGATTACCGGAACTGCTGACTATGATAATTATAAAGGAAACCTGCTGAGCTATCTGAAAGCGCATGGAATCAATACCGACGCAAACGGAACAGTGCCTTTTGACAGCAACCGGGACAGTAAGAGCGGATATTTTATGCTGACCGGAAATGTATTAAATGATTTGTATGCGGACCATGTTGATGATGAAGACTTTGGATGGATTAATATTTCCAAAATGCTTGATAAGGCAAATCTGTCTGCGAACTATGTGGAGGTGGACAGTGATGACGACTTAAGCAGCAAGGATGCAGTAAGAAACCAGAACCTGACGGTTCTGTATAAGGCATCCAAGCCCCAAGCCAGTTTTTCTGTCGATGGGGATTCCCATGTTTACGTGCGGATGACAAGCAACGACTCCAATCAGACAGCACTGACTTCAGGAAGTATGTTTACCAGCGGGACGTCGGTTACAGTTCACTTCAGGCCGGAGGACGGATACTATATCTCATCCCTGCAGCTTGTGGGAAACAGGGACAATGATGAGAGCACAAATGAGATTCTCTATGACTATCTGACAGACTGGTCCAGAGGCGATGGGACAGAGCATAAGGATGCTACCGCCGACGAGACATTGAGTTTCTTTGACGGTTTACAGGTTGATTCAGATGGGTATTACTCACTTACACTTCCGGTGAGCTATGGAGAGTCTACCCTGGTGTTAAAGACGACACAGCTGACAGACAAGCAGAAGACGTACACAGCCTCTATTCAGACGTCTACCCAGGGGAACGAGGTTCTTGGAAGCACACAGTTTGCGACCATGACAGGAACAACGACACAGACCTTCCATGCGGGCGACACAGTGGATATTGTCGTTAATCCGTATGTTGGAAATCTGATCAGTGGTCTGACAGTACAGAAGATCAATGCGGATGGGACGACCACCGCGGTTGATGTAAACGATGCAACGGCAGATGCAGGAAGCCTGCAGCTGTCAAAGAATGAAAAATTCTACCGCTTCACGATGCCGGACGGAGACGTGACGATTTCCGCAGACTTTGTGACCGGAAAAACGGTAACCTTTGCAGAAAACGGAAAATCGACAAGTACCAATGACCTGCTGTTCTTTGCAAACCTTGGTATGGGTGATTCCAGTGAAAGTCAGGACGGGGATGCCTCTGTCATGACCTATCAGCCGGGAGATACCGTCACGATCGGCATCAGCCTGCAGAACCAGCATATTCTCAGCAAGTTGCAGGCCCTGAACACTGAGACAAACGATCCGGTACAGACAATAGCTACAAAGGTGAATGTGACAGATGGATCAAAGACCACAGAGGTAGAGGGATTTACCTTTACCATGCCAAACGCAAATGTTTCCATTGTAGCGGAGGATGCCACACTGAGCGGCCACACGGTCAGGCTTGATGCAGGTGAGGGAGGCATACTGATGTTTGCGGATGAAAAAGGCAGCGTGAGCAATCTCAGTGTCCTCAACCCATCGAAGGGCGATAAGGTCTATGTGAAGGCAGTGGCGGAGGGCGATTATACACTGACCAGCGGCTATCCGACCGCCACGCAGACCAACGATGATCCGCTTACCCTGAAAGATGAGGGAAATGGTCTTTACAGCTTTGTCATGGGAAGTGCGGATGTCACGGTGCACGCGAGGTTCTCAATAGATGAAGCCACAAATCTGACACTGAACTATGACGACACGATCACAGCGAGTCTGAGTACGCTGGATGCGAATGGAAATGCCACGGAGCTTACATCATCGAATGGTGCTTCTGTTCAGGCGGCGGTAGGTACTTCCGTGATGGTGAAAGCGGCAAGGAATGAGGGAACAGATGAAGGAATACTTACTGTAACTGTGACGAATCAGAATAATCAGACGATCTATCAGGGTACCTTCGACAATGAGGTTTCCTCTGCTGTGTTTACCGTACCAGTGGGAGCCTGCACAGTACAGGTGACCTATGCTGTTAAGCCTGTAGAGAAGGCAGTTATAGAAATTCCGGATTATGCGACGCTAAAGAGTGTCATTGAGGGGATGAACAGTGATGATGAAGGTACAGCAGAGTATTATCTTGAAGCTACCTACTATGTGACGCAGGATTTTTCTGCGGACAATCGCGATATGCCACTTTACTGGACCCACAATGACAGAGCATTCACCGGTACATTTGACGGACAGGGATATACGATTTCAAATCTGTATGTGGATAACGCTCTGTTCCCAATCATCGGAGTAGAGGGAACACTGAGGAATTTGACACTGGATTACTTTAAAAATTTTGATGAAACAAAGGGTGGGTCATTCTTCCTGATTAATCGAGGTACAGTGGACGGATGTGTCCTGAAAAAGGCAAAGGTTTTTGTATGCGGCCTTGGGTACGAAAATCTTGGAAGAATTCAGAACTGCGGTGTAAATGCAGATACAGTTATTGAGGGTAGCGAGACAGAGCTTGCGGGATTTGTAAGAAAGAATAATGTGAGGGTTGCTTCGGATGCAAGAATCTATAATTCCTATACCGCTGCCACACTGACACTGCATGGTGATGCAGGAGCGCTGGAATATGACAACCCGCTAGTCTTGGCAGCTTTCACAGAAAACGATGATCCCAATCAGTCGGAGGCAATTGTTAACTGCTACTGCATGGTTTCCTATGCATTTAGCGCAACTGAATTAAATGGAATCAATCAGTTTATCTATCAGAAGGATGTATTGCTGAGTGATCCGATCAATTATTGCTACTATAAATCAGGATTGTATACAGGAAGATTTGAGAAACAGGCTTATGGATCTACAGGGAAGGTAACCGAAATAATTGCCGAGGACATGGCGGGCGAACAGGGCGCTTCCGTGTTGAACAATAACCTGGAGTTCATGTCCATAGATGCAGATCTTTCCCGATGGTATGCGGACAATAGTAATGTTAATGGCTTATTCCCGGTTCTGGAGAACACGCCGGAGCCTTTCGAACCTGTTTCTACGAATTATTCAGTTACAAAGGAGACGGTTAACCCGGGCAGTATTTCGATAACGGATACAGATGGAAACGAGGTTACTGCCGCGGAGGAGAATGCCCAGCTTAAGGTTACGATTACAGATGGAACGCTGGTATCGTTGAAAGCATACAATACTCAGACGGGACAAGAAATACAGGACCTCACCGGAAGCATTGGAAAAGCTGTCGGAGATTCAGTGACCTTCACCATGCCGGCAGCACCGGTAAAGTTCACCGCGACTTTTGCAGATAACGAGGTGAATGCACGATACAATATTTCCCGCAGTCATTACAATCCGGGAACGGTGACGGTAATGAATGCAGCGGGGAAGGACCTGTACACCTCTTTTGCAGGACGGACGGTTTATGTGAAGGGCGAGCCCGGTGACGGCTATACAGTGGATGAGGTGCAGGTGAAAGATGCCAGCGGCAATGTTCTGCTTTCCAGCAAAAACAGTGGAGAAGTGTCTCCGACAGATACAGAAAATACTTATACCTTCACAATGCCGGCCCAGTCGGTCACCGTCCATGTGATCTTCAAGAAGTTTGTACCGACGCTCACCACACAGGTGGACGGAAGCGGAACACTGACGGTCAACGGACAGAGCATAGAGAGAGGGCAGTTTGAAAAAGGAACTGCGCTTCAGGTCAGCATACAGGCGGCGGAAAACAACATTCCTGTGAAGCTGACATTATACTCGGAGGACGGCACGACAGTGGTACAGCCGGTCATCACCTCCTTCCAGGACTTTGCGAAGAAGGCGAAGGACGGAGTGTACACCACAACACTGGTGATGCCGGACCAGAATGTTCTGCTGAAAGCAGAATTCCAGTCGATTGAGAATTACACCTACTATCCGGTGACAACGAAGACCAGCGGAGCGGGCAGCATAAGTATTTCGGTAGAAGCAGGCGGCGGTATTCCATCCGCAGTCGTTGTGGGCAGGAATGTGACAGCAAAGGTTGATGCATCCGACGCTTTAACTCAGTACATCCAGTCCGTACAGCTCCTTGCTTCAGATGGAACGGTGATCGGAGATCCGCTGCTTACGGCGGATAAGGAAACCGGGACAGGAAGTGCGACACTAACCTTTGCGATGCCGGACCAGCCGGTTACTGTATATGCCGTGTTTGCGGACAAGGATGAGCCGGATCAGAAGGACGGCGTCTACCAGATCAGCACGTACGAGGATCTGGTCATGATGGCACAGAATATCCAGAGCAATCCGGATGTATATG
>JAJGAH010000141.1 GCA_020844525.1 Eubacterium sp. | reverse complement strand
TGCTGCTTTTCCTCGTCGTCCTTCAGCTGGCTGACAAGAAGGGCGCGTTCCTCAGCCGACATCTGCAATACATTCTCTGACGCAGCTGAATTGAAAGCCGCGGCACTGTTCATTGCCGACGATTCATTTTCGGATTTATCCGTTTGATCAGATGACGCCGTAAAAGCTGCTACAGCATCTCCTGCCGTTTTGCCAGAAACGGACGCATAAACATGCAGGCCTGCAGAGCCGGAATGCACATAAACATCTCTGCCATGTACCGGCTTCCCGTCATCCGTCCTGCTCTCACTCTCATTATCCAGAAGACCTTTAAAAACCTTTTTTTCTTTTGAGGAAGTAGTATTTCCTGCCTTATCAGGCTTATCCAGTTTTCTGTCACTGGCAATGCTGCTATATACAATTTCAAGAGCCATAAAATTTTCCTCCGCCGGATCAGAAAAAATGAATTTCCACGATGAAACCGTTTCATCGAAATCGAGGTCATCTGAAATCGAAGTCATCTCTTCGAAATCATTGATGAAATCATTCCTGCATCGCGGTATACTATACTTATATTACTTTATCGGCAGATTGAATCCCTTATATAAGGTGATACGCAGAAAACAGATTCCCCGATGAAAGTCCGAATTATATTTTTCAGAATATCGACGATATAAAAAGCATATGGCAAGGCAGCAGAAAGGATTTGCAGAAATGAGCAGAATATATGGCAATGAGGTTACCATGGATGAAAAGGCGCTTGACCTGCTCTGGCAGCGTCAGAACATCACCGCTATGAATATTGCGAATGTAGACACTCCAGGATACAAATCGCAGTACCTCACATTTGAGGATGCACTGGGCCGCCAGATCAGGAATGCCCAGCGGACAGAAACGCCTTCTGTACACACTGACCAGGCAATTCGCAGAACAGTCGGATCGGTAAAGACGACGGAGAACGAATCCTCGCGTCTGGACGGGAACAATGTGGACATGGACCAGGAGCAGGTAGATCTGGTCAAAACCACGTATTCCTATCAGATGCTGGTAAATTCTGTCAGCGGTGACCTCAAGCGTCTGGATTCCGCCGCAAAGAATTTCTGACTGCCGCACACGTGATTATAAAGCGAGAAAAAGCAAGAAGAAGGGAATTAAAACACTATGGATGAAAGTATGCTTGAAGCCTACCTCTTCGAGGAAAATGAGCTCCTTGACAAGCTTGATGAGATGCTTATGTCAGATGAGAAGGAGGGGGATTTTTCTACCGATGATGTAAACGAAATCTTCCGGATTATGCACACCATCAAGGGCTCCTCCGCGATGATGTCCTTCAATTCCATCTCCACGATTGCGCACAAGATTGAAGACCTGTTCTTTTTTATCCGTGATAAAGGAATCGACTTTGTCTCTGCAGCGGACAAGAAGGACCTCTTCGACCTGATGTTCAAGTCTGAGGACCGGCTTCGTGCAGAAATCGAAAAGGTTGAAAACGGAGAGCCTCTCACAGAAAATGTCGATGATTTTATCGCTACGGTATCCGCCTTCCTGGATCGCCTGAAAAAGGACGAGGTCAAAGGAGAATCCGACGCAGCCGCCTCCGCTTCTTCCGGAAATGCAGGAAGCGTGCCCGGAACCGAAAAAGATCCGGGAGCCCCTGAAAAAGCGCAGACAGCAGATGCGGCAGATGGCAGCGCCGTCTCCAATATCGACAATACAGCTGCAGTCAACGCAAAGCTTGCCGGGCTTCCTGAAGATGCAGCCGCCCAGCAGTTCATCCACATCTTTCTGGAAGAGGGTGTCGGGATGGAAAATCTGCGCGCCTATATGATTGTGAATGCGCTTCAGGATTGCGGGATTCCCTTCCGCACCTATCCAGAGCATATGGATTCTGATCCGTCAACCGCACAGCAGATTATCGACAATGGTTTTTTCCTTGCCTTCGATCAGGCGGATGATTGCCAGAAGGCACTGGGCATATTAAAATCCCAGAATCATATCCGTTCCTTTGAGGTTATCGATGCTCCCAGACCTGCGGAAGAGAAAAAAGAGGCTGTGCCGGCAAACTCTCCTGAAAAAAAGAGCAGCGGCGCCCCCGCTTCTTCTGCTCCGCAAAAGAACACGCAAAAGGCAAAATCCACTTCTGAGACAGCGAAAAAAGCAACGCCCATCAAGCAGAGCCTGATCAGTGTGAATCTCCAGAAGCTGGACAGCCTCATGAACCTGGTGGGAGAAATTGTGATTACAGAGTCCATGGTGACCTCCTCCCCGGTATTGAAGATGCTCCCGCAGGAGGCCTATGACAATTTCAACAAGTCTGCAAGGCAGCTACGGAAGCTGACGGATGATCTGCAGGACATCTCCATGTCCCTGCGCATGGTTCCGATCTCCGGTGTCTTTCAGAAGATGAACCGCATCGTCAGAGACATGAAGTCCAAGCTGGGCAAGGATGTGAAGCTGACGATTGTCGGCGAGGAAACCGAGGTAGATAAGAGCATTGTAGACAGCATCCAGGACCCGATCATGCACATTGTGCGTAACAGTATGGACCATGGCATTGAGGCAACTGCCGCGGAACGAATCAGGGCAGGCAAAAATCCTCAGGGAGAAATCATTCTCTCCGCTTCCCATACCAGCAGTGAAGTAGTCATTTCTGTTACGGATGACGGATATGGGATGGACTATAAAACCATCCTGGACAAGGCGGAACAGAAGGAGCTTCTGACAAAGCCAAAATCCTCCTATTCACCGCGGGAAGCCCTGAATCTGATTCTGCTTCCCGGTTTCTCCACCAACAAGGAAGTGACAGAATACTCCGGACGCGGTGTCGGAATGGATGTCGTGAAAAAGAATGTCGAAGCAGTAGGCGGTGCTGTCCGGATTGACAGTGAATACGGGAAGGGCACAACCATAACGCTGAAGATCCCGTTGACGATGGCAATTGTCGACGGCATGAAGGTAACTGTCGGAGATTCCATCTTCACCATACCGATCTCCAATATCAACCAGTCCTTCAAGGTGACTGCAGGCGATATCATCCTTGACGAATACGGCAACGAAATGATTGAACGGATGGGCAATTTTTATCCTATCGTACGTCTTGGCCGTTTCTACAATATACCATCCAAATATGATGCAAATGTCGAAGAGGGCATCATGATCTGGCTGGAGGCAGGCGACAAATCCTGCGTGCTTTACGCAGATGACCTGATCGGTGAACAGCAGGTTGTCGTAAAGCCTCTTCCGACCTATTTTAACAACTATGATCTGAAAAACGTCGGTATCAGCGGCTGCACCATTCTCGGTGACGGCAATATCAGTATCATCCTTGATGTAGCCGGCATCTACGCTGCAGCAGTTGAAAACGCATAAGGAAAGAGGCATAGCAATGGAAGAAACAATCAAGAAAGAATCTCTGTCAGATGTGATCAGCGATATTCCTGCAGACACTGAGGAAGAAACCCGTGATCTGAAAAGGTGCCTCGTCTTTGAATCCGGCGGACTTGTGCTTTTCCTCAGCACGGAATACGTCATTGAGATCATTAACGACCACGCCATCACCTCCCTTCCGGTCGTTCCGGACTATGTCAGAGGGATCATCAATCTGCGAGGGCAGATCCTTCCGGTCGTAGACATCCGGAAGATGATGGGAAAGGAAGCTGCAGACTACAACAGCAAAACCTGTATTATCGTACTGAATATTGATTCCGTACCCATCGGAATCGTCGCAGACAATGTGCGCAGCGTCCTGGACATTGACATGAATGAGATCCACCCTCTTCCTCTGCACCATCCGCAGAAGCTTGCAAACGGCATGCTCAAGCTTGATGATGGAACGGTAGCCATGTCGTTTGACTGCCACGCATTGGTTCAGGGATAATCTCCCCACTCATATTGACAAGCAGAACCACTGCACACAACGGACGGATATATCCAGAACTGACAGCATCCGCCCGGTCATCAGATCTCTGCCTATACATATATATCTGATACAGGTATATCTTATACATGTATGTACGATACAGGCCGGTCTGATACAGGTAAGTGCTGTGGTTCTTTTTATGTAAAGCAGAGAATTCCAGATCAAAGACCTGCACCGGGATTTTCAAAATATGCTATTTTATTGACCCAGAGAAAACAGGAGTGCATTTATGGAGCCTCTTACAGCAGAAGATTTTCAATCTCTTCAGTCCTACATCCAGCAGCATTACGGTATCGATCTGCACAAGAAAAGCCAGCTGATCTCCAGCAGGCTTGCGGTACCGATCTCGCAGATCGGCTATACCTCTTTTCATGATTATGTACTCGATATCATTTCCGGCAGACGCCCGGACCTGGTGAACCCGATGCTGGCACGGCTGACCACAAACTACACCTACTTTATGCGGGAAGAGGCACATTTCCAGTTTCTGCAGTCAACCGTTCTGCCCTGGATCGAGAAGCAGCACAGAAACGATCATTGTGTGAACATATGGAGTGCCGGCTGCTCGTCCGGCGAAGAGCCCTATAATCTGTCCATGTATGTCATGGATTATTTCCAGGCCAAGGGGAGCTGGGATACCAGGATACTGGCCACCGACATATCCACCGATATGCTCCAGAGGGCGGTCAATCCCGTATACAGCGCAGAGAATCTCAATAACCTGCCTGCAGGGTGGAAATCACGTTATTTTACCAGAAGACCGGATGGTCTTTACACGGTTGCGCCCAGGCTCCGAAAAAACGTATTGTTCCGTATCTTTAATCTGATGGATCCCATACATTTCCGGAAAAAATTTGATCTGATCTGCTGTAGAAATGTTATGATATACTTTAATCAGTCTGTAAAGGATGCTCTGATACAAAGATTCTATGGTGCAACTGTCCCGGGCGGATATCTGTTTATCGGCCATTCCGAGGGCGTAAACCGGAACACCTGTCCCTACGAATACATAAAGCCGGCGATCTACAGGAAGAAGGTATAGTGCAATGAAATACACCAGAAATATCATCGCCATTGGTGCCTCTACAGGGGGAACCGAAGCAATTCTCAGTGTCGTGCGGGATCTGCCGGCAGATACGCCGGGGGTGGTTGTTACGCAGCACCTGCCTGCAGGCTTTACCGCCATGTACGCGGAACGCCTGAATCATATCTGCAAAATGTCCGTTCGTGAGGCAAGGCACGGTGATCTTGTTCAGCCCGGTCTGATTCTGATCGCTCCGGGAGGCATGCAGATGCGTGTAATCCGTATGGGCAATGGCTATAGCGTATCGGTCACAGAGGAGGAAAAGGTAAACGGTCATGCCCCATCTGTCGATGTGCTCTTCGATTCCGTTGCCTCAGCTGCCGGTGATCGGGCAATAGGCATCATTCTGACAGGAATGGGCGCTGACGGCGCAAAGGGACTGCTTCATATGCACCAGAAGGGCGCATTTACCATCGGCCAGGACAAGGACAGCTGCGTCGTATATGGCATGCCCATGGAAGCCTTTAAATTAGGCGCTGTCGATTATCAGACCCCATTGATTCATATTCCTTCCATGATCCGCAAGGAGCTTGGCATATCGCCCCTGAGGTAACAGTCTGAGACCTATCCTTACATGGATCTTAGATTGTTCTTGAATGGGTCCTGCAACAGATCCTGCATATCAGAAATATACCTGACGCAGATCGCACGATTTGAACAGCATGCATTCGGACAGAGAACTATAATCGTACAGGAAAGTATATAAAATATGCGAAAAATACCTACGCAAAGAGAGATAGACGGCCGCAGGAGACATTCCCGCGGCCGCCGTTCACGTCTGGCGGCGCAGAATGCCGCCATGGAAAAGCAGCGCAAACGTGGCAGCAGAATTCTCCTGTTGATTGCGCTTGGCGCACTGATTGCGGGTTCAGGCCCGTTTGTGAAAGCAGTGCGCAACTATCTGGGCAGCACGGGGTCTGCAGCTTCACAGACATCCCAGATTCCGACAGGCAGCACACACAGTACGCAGCCATCTCCAGACACGGGAGCCGCTGCGTTGTCATCCTCAAATGGAACTTCTGCGGACAGTATGTCAACAGAGGCAGTATCCGCCGTTTCCTCCTCCGGAAAGGAAAAGATGGAAGCGGTCGACTACCATGTCATGTTAGATACTGCAATGGGCCCTATGCTATATTACAATCAGACAGACCCGGACTGGGGCAATTACCTCTGGGGTGGAACCGACCCCTTAAGCACCTACGGCTGCGGTCCTACTGTAATCGCAATGATCGCCAATGCTTTCGGGGAAACCGGAGAGCAGATCACGCCAGTCAGTATGGCACAATGGGCATATGATCACAAGGAATTCAGCCCGGGAAACGGCTCCTATCACAGTCTGATCTACGATGCACTGACCAGTTATGGTTTTACGGTTACATCCATGCAGGACAATTGCACTGCTGACGCTATCTCCAATGTTCTTTCTTCCGGGAATCTCATTGTCGTATTAATGGGACCCGGAACCTTTACGGATGACGGTCATTTCATGATCCTCCGTTCCATCAATCCGGATGGAACCGTCAACATTGCCGACCCGAACAGCCTTGACAATACGATGAAGCCCTTTACTCCGGACCAGATCATCTCCGAGCTGCACTCAGCCCGGGATAACGGGGCACCGATCTGGAGTATCGCAAGATAATTTGATAAAAAAACTGCCGCTATCAGATGTCATATTAAGTAATTGACACCGGACAGCGGCAGCTTCTTTT
>JAJGAH010000140.1 GCA_020844525.1 Eubacterium sp. | reverse complement strand
CGTTTTATCCATCGGTGTGTGCATGAAGAAGATCAGCGACAAGCAGAAGCTTCCAAGAGAGACGCTGGCATATCTTCTGGATTCCACAGGCGCTCCTGTCTGCGTCCTGCTTCCTTTTTCTACCTGGGCAGTCTTTTACGCCAGCCTGTTTTACCAGCAGGACAGTGTGAAAAGTCTGGGCTTCAAGTCAGCACTGGCCGCATACTGCAGTGCGATTCCGTTTCTGTTCTATCCGATTATCACTTTGATTATTGTCTTTTTGTTCTGTCTTGGCATCATGCCGAAGCTCGGACCGATGAAGAAAGCGTACAAGAGAGTAGAAGAGACCGGAATGGTGTATTCGGAAGCCAGCAGAAAATACAATCATGATTCTCCGGAGGATGAGGAAGACGGAAATATCTGGAATTTCATCATTCCCATGGGTGTGCTTGTGGCTGTGGCTGTGGCAACCGGTGATATTCTTTCGGCAGTAATCCTTGCGCTTCTGGTCTGCTTCTTTATGTATGTACCAAGAAAGATACTAACTGTTGATGAATTTCTGAACAGTATGATCCGCGGATTTGGGGATATGCTGCCAACGCTTACTCTTTTGCTTGTCACTTTTGTGCTCAAGGACCTCTCGGGAAAAATGGGAATGACGGATTATATTATCAAGCTGGCTGAGCCTTATCTGTTTGCCTCTATTTTCCCTGCAATGGTCTTTATTCTGGGCGCAGTACTTGCGTTTACTACCGGTTCTGACTGGGGAATGAGCTCCATCATCACACCGATCGTCTTTCCGCTTGGCGCTGCACTGGGAGCAAATCCAGTACTGATTATGGCTGCAGTCATCTCCGGAGGAACCTTTGGAAGCCATGCCTGCTTTTATTCGGACGCGACGCTTCTCGCCTCTCAGGCTTCAGGTATCGTCAATATGGAGCATGCCCTTTCTCAGCTTCCGTATGTTATAATATCAAGTATCCTGTCGGTGATTTGTTTTCTGATTGCCGGATTCGTATTCTGAGAAGGCTTCTGAAGCTTCGTGAACCGGCAGAGATCTGCAAATCGGGTAAGAATTCGCAAATCAGGTATATGTGATTTCTGTATCCGTCTGTGAAATGCAACGGATAAATTCAGAAAGAGAGGGTAAGATGGATCGGTTTGTTGTGACAGTACAGAGACAGTTCGGAAGTCTGGGAAGGCCTATCGCCCGGAAGATGGCTGAAATCCTGGGGATTGAGTATTATGACAGGGATATTGTCGATCAGGCGGCAAAGGAGCTGGATCTTCCCGCCTCTGTTGTGAAGAAGGAAGAGGAAAGAGCTGTCAAACAGACCCCAAATCCTTTCTTCAGCATGATGTTTCCTCTTGGAAGCGGGACCAGTGACACACAGGACAAGATATTCGAGGCACAGAAGAATATCATCCGGTTCTTCGCAGAGCGTGAAAGCTGTATCATTGTCGGCCGATGTGCGGATTTTATTCTCAGTGAGATGCCGAATGTTCTGAATATCTATATCTATGCCTCCTATGATGCACGCTTGAAGCATTGTATAGATGATCTGGGACTTGAAGAGGATGAGGCGAGACATATGATCCGTTCTGTTGATGAGGCCCGTGACCAGTACCATCTTCAATATGCCGGATACAAGCCGGATGATAAACGCTTCAAGGATATCATGATCGATTCCAGTTTATTTGGCGTCCAGGGAACTGCTGAGTATCTTTCCGCTGCAGTGCAAAGAAAATTTTCAGTAAAATAATTCTTTAAAAAATAATTCTCATCAGGAAATTTTTTAAAGAGTGATTTTCAACTTTCAATATAAAGAAACAGCCGGACAGGATGGGAAAGCAGGTGTCTGGCTGTTTTTTACTGGGCACATTTTCAATTTTACAGTGATTTCAGTAAATCGCACAGATCATTTACATCATCCTCCCGTGTTGACCAGCTTGTGGCAAAGCGGATCACACAATGATGCTCGTCATATTTTTCTCCAAAGCCAAACGAAATCTTTTCTGACAGTACAGACATTTTGTCATTGTCTATGACGAAGAAGATCTGGTTTGTCGGGGAATCCATAAATAACTGGTAGTGGTTTTCCGCCAGTGCCTTTTTTATGCGGGAAGCGTATCTGATTGCCGGTTCTCCGATGTGGAGATACAGGTCATCCCGGAACAGCTCGTCAAACTGGATACCGAGAAGCCAGCCCTTTGCAAGCAGGGCACCGTGCTGCTTGATAATTGTGAAAAAATGCGGGATCAGGCTGGAGTCCGGAATGACTACGGCCTCGCCGAACAGAGCACCGCATTTGGTGCCGCCGATATAAAAGACATCACAAAGACGTGCGAGATCCGAAAGACTGATATCATTATCCGGAGATGCGAGGGCATAAGCCAGTCTGGCGCCATCCACATAGAGGGGAATACGAAACTGTCTGCATACGCGGTGGATTTCCGTCAGTTCCTCCAGGCTGTAGAGTGTGCCAAATTCTGTAGGCTGTGAGATGTATACCATTCCGGGCATAACCATGTGGTCCCAGTTTCCGTCGTTATGAAAATCGGTCAGATACTGTTCTATCTGAGCTGCTGTTAATTTTCCATTCGTTCCTGACAGGGGAAGTACCTTGTGACCGCCAAATTCAATAGCTCCCGCCTCATGAACATTCACGTGGCCGGACTCGGCAGCGAGCACACCCTGATAGGAGCACAGGAGAGCGTCTATCACGGTTGCATTCGTCTGTGTTCCACCTGTGAGAAATTCCACCTCTGCGTCAGGGCAGTTACATGCTTTGCGGATCAGATCCTTTGCGTGTGTGCAGATTTCGTCTTTTCCATATCCCGGAAAGGAAATCTGGTTTGTATCCTCCAGTCTCCGCAGAATAGCCGGGCAGGCACCTTCCTGGTAATCAGAAGCAAACATAAGCTTTCTGTTCATTTTCTGTTTTCCTCTCTTAAAATGTTTTTCATTTGTCAATTCATTACCATCAATTTATTACAATCAAATAATTCTTGTTTCCTTTCACACATATGGTACACTAGATTCATGCATGAGACAAACGCTAAAATATCATTGATAGCATGATACTTTGTAATACATAGGTTAAGGGAGATCCGCTGGGCTGAAATGGATATGGAAAAATGTGTTGCCTTCTTGTCTGCTGCGGATATCGGCAGTTTTACGGAGGCCGCAAAGGTACTTGGTTATTCACAGTCTGGAATCACAAGAATGATCAAGGCACTTGAGCAGGAATTCGGGTTTTCGCTCTTTACACGGGGAAAGAATGGAGTACAGCTGACAGAGAACGGAAGAATGATGCTTCCCTCCATCCGGGAGATGGTGCGTGCAGGACGGGTAGCAGAACAGATATCATCGGATATACGGGGAATCGTCACCGGCTCTGTTACACTTGGATGCTATTATAGTGTGTCTGCAATATGGATGCCGGGCATCCTGATGCATTTTGAAAAATCTTTCCCAGGCATTGCGGTCCGGATGCAGGAGGGTGGAAATCTTGATATGGCACACTGGCTTTCCGAGAAATCTGTGGATCTGTGTGTCTGTGCAAAGCCCGTGAACAGTACATACCGATGGATTTCTCTGTACAAGGATGAAATTGTTGCCTGGCTTCCTGAGAATCATCCGCTTGCAGGAGAAAAGGCGATACCGATCAGATCGCTGGAGAAAGAGGCGTTTATTCATACCTCACCGGGTCAGGATACGGATCAGGACAGATTAATCGAAGAAGAACAGCTCCATATGAATGAGAAATACACGACAAGGGACGGGTTTACGACATACAATATGGTGGAGGCGGGTCTTGGGATCAGCTTTAACCAACGTCTCATTTCCCGAAAATGGAACGGAAAGGTAGTCCAGGTTCCTTTAACACCTCCGCGCTATGTAGAACTTGGCATTGCAGTTCCGGCAGACATAGAAATGTCACCGGCTTCGAAACGGTTTATTCAATTTTTGATGCAGGAAATCAGAAGCTGCGAAAACCAGTATGCAGAAGATCCTGATTCATAAAGGCGCGAAGACAAATCTGCAGTAAATCAGGAACCATGTGGTAAGATATCAGCTGAATATAACAATGAAAATTGAAATAAGAAAGAAATAAAAAATTCGATCAGGATATCATATATAATGGATAAGAAAGCTAACGAAGAAAAACGAAACGATCAGAAGTCCAGGGAAGAAGATAAGAAAAATCATCAGGAGATCCAATATAAAGGATCTGATATCAAAGATATGATTGATCTTCGTGAACTGATCCGGGAAGTCGAGCAGGATGACGAAGAGGAGCAGAAAAAAATTGCGGACAGGCGTAAGGCGAGGAAACTGGTCAGGCAGAAGGAAGAAGAAAAACGCAGGAAGCGGAACCGGAAGATCAGAACGGTAGCAATCAGTGCTGTGATTGTCTTTTTCGGAGCTGTTGTTGTATTTGCGCTGCTTCATATATCATGCGGAAATTCGTCTGGAGGAAATGTGTCAGATGAAACAGGACTGGGAAAGGTACGTACAGCTTCCACTTCAAATGAAACCGCATCAACATCCGAAAATACATCTGAACCAGAAGCCGCTGCTGCGACCGCAGTATCCTCCGGATCAGATCAGGGCACGACAACTGCTTCAGACGTCAGACTTTGCGCAGTGGGTGACAATCTGATCTCAGAGAGGATGATTGAACAGGCAGCAAATGCGGCACAGGGAAGCGATGGCTCTTCTTATGATTTCAGCTATCTGTATCAGGACGTGCAGGATTATATCAGTGAACATGAGCTGGCATGGATCGATGTGGAGACAGATATCAACAATGAAATCGAACCTGCCGGATATCCGCAGTTTTCTACGCCCGGGCAGGATGGTATTGATCTGTACAATGCCGGATTTGACATTTTCAGCCTCTGCAACAATCATACCTATGACCTTGGTGTACAGGGTCTGACAGCTTCGGAAAACTTCTGGACAAGCGAAATGCCTTCCGGCAGCCGTTTTATCACAACCGGTTTATGGAAAAAAACTGATGACAGCTCAATCGCATTTACACAGAATTATGAGAGTGCAGGCGATGAAGCACAGTTCGAGGTGCAGTATGATGATATCCCGGTATATACCTGTTCCAACGGCAAAAAAGTCGCATTTCTGACCTATACCCAGATGACAAATGCTCTCGATTCAGGATCGCTGTATCACACACCGGATGGAGCTGATTCGCGGGTGATCTATCTCTACGAGACGGACCTGATCCGTGCACAGATCCAGAAAGCCGATGAGATCGCGGATGCTGTGGTTGTTGCGTGCCACTGGGGCGATGAGGACAGCCATGAGGTGACGGATTTTCAAAAGGAGAAAGCACAGGAGCTGGCTGATGATGGTGCTGATCTGATCATTGGGGACCATCCGCACGTCGTCCAGAATGCAGAGACACTGACGGCTTCGGATGGACGGAAGGTATTCTGTGCTTATTCCCTTGGAAATTTTGTATCCACCCAGGAACAGCCGGATGAGCTGATCGGCGTGATTCTGGATTGTACGCTGCACTTCCGGGATACTGACGGCAATTCTTCTGATCCGGAGGTGACGGTCGAAAGTCCGAAGCTGGTCCCGGTTATGACAGATTACGGCCAGGATGGAACAAAGGTACATGCCGTTCTTCTGAAGAATTATACCGATGAGGAGGCAAGGGCACATGGCATTTCCGGATATATCACGGATGGAACGGAATTTTCCATGGAATATATTCAGAATGTGCTGCAAAATAATATTGACGCGCAGTATCTTGCACTTGGGGAATAGATCGCTTCATAAGGGCGGTCCGGTAAAAAATCGTTTAGGACATCCTGATTGTGAATTATTTAGATTAAGTTGTGAAGAAAGAGAGGTGCATTTTGTGTTCAGTTTAGATGCTGCCATTGGATTGATTGTCCCGTTTATCGGGACCACAGCAGGTGCAGCGTGCGTTTTTTTTATGAGAAAAAGTTTAAATAACATTGTACAGCGGGCCCTGACAGGATTCGCGGCAGGCGTAATGATCGCTGCGTCTATCTGGAGTCTTTTGATCCCGGCGATGGAGCAGGCTGCGAAAATGGGAAAGTTTGCTTTTGTGCCTGCGGTGATCGGTTTCTGGCTGGGCATTCTGTTTCTTCTGCTTCTTGATGAAGTGGTTCCGCATCTTCATATGAATGCGGAGAAGGCAGAAGGCCCAAGAAGTCATCTTGCCCGAACCACCATGATGGTACTTGCGGTTACGATCCACAACATTCCCGAGGGCATGGCAGTAGGTGTTGTTTTTGCAGGATATCTGACACACTCCGCCGAAATAACGGCTGGCGGCGCAATTGCTCTGTCGCTGGGCATTGCCATTCAGAATTTTCCGGAGGGTGCGATTATCTCCATGCCGCTTCATGCAGAAGGACAGAGCAAGGCAAAGTCCTTTGCCTATGGTACCTTATCCGGAGCGGTAGAACCAGTCTTTGGCGCAATTACCATCCTTTTTTCAAGCCTGCTGATCCCCTTCATGCCGTATCTGCTGTCCTTTGCGGCAGGCGCCATGGTATATGTCGTTGTCGAAGAGCTGATTCCGGAGATGTCCGAGGGAGAACATTCCAATATCGGTGTTCTGATGTTTGCGCTTGGTTTTACGCTGATGATGGCGCTGGATGTAGCGCTGGGATAAGCCGTTAGAACAGATAATATCAGCTGAACAGATTTATACATTTAATAGAATTGATCAAATGAAA
>JAJGAH010000139.1 GCA_020844525.1 Eubacterium sp. | reverse complement strand
CGGGAGATCCTGAACCTTGAAATTACAGAGAGCGCATTTGTCAGACATCAGGAAAAGCTGAGCTATCTGATCGGTCTTTTTCATGATCTTGGTTTTCAGGTCTGGATGGATGATTTCGGAACCGCCTATTCTTCTCTTGGCTCTTTGAAGGACCTCTCCTTTGATGAACTGAAGATTGATATGAGCTTTCTTTCATCTTCCACGGACAGGGCGCGCAGTATTGTCCGGTCGGTAGTCCGTATGGCAAAGGAGATCGGTGTGCAGACACTGGCAGAGGGGGTGGAGACGCAGGAGCAGTATGAATTTCTGCGCCGCATCGGCTGCGAGAAGGTGCAGGGATATCTCTGCGGACGTCCCATGGACAAGAAGACCTTTGATCAGTACACAAAGGATCACCACCTTGTAAAGGAACAGCTTCGATGGAGAGCCTATTATGACGCGCTGAGCCGCATTGACTATCAGAGTGAGCAGCCGCTGTGCGTCCTGGAGGATGATGGCGTTACCTTGAAGAATATCTTCACCAATGAAGCATACAATAAGGTGCTGAGAAGTGACGGGGTGGAGGGCATTGAATCATGGCTGGAGGTAATCAATATGCCCGGGACACCGGTGCATGCCATTCATCGTCAGTTTAACAATGAACAGCTTCGAAAGCGGACCGGCACACAGACGATGACTTATCCGTCCGGTGACCACTATATGGAGCTGAGCGGCAGGACGGTAACACACTTTGAAAACCGATATATCTATACCTGTACGCTCCGGCGTATTTCTCTGAATCCGAATCCGGAGCTTCAGGAAAATGATGATTTTCTCCGCAGCCTCTATTACATCTGCCAGGACATTGCCATAATTGATATGGAGAAGCAGACGATCTATGGATTGAAGTCCTCAAACCCGGAACTGCCTATCGGAGAAGGCGGAAAAGAGGTGGACTTGCAGGAGGCGCTGGATGTATGGGGCGATCGCTTTGTGTACTTTATGGATTATGACCGCTATCGGGAGTTTGTGGATCTTTCCACGCTGCAGTCCCGCCTGCTGCACAACAAGGGCCAGATGCTGGCCGATATTTTCAGAAGCAGAGCACAGAATGGGGAATACAGGTGGCTTCTGCATATTCTGATGCTGATACCGAAGTCAGGCACCCGGAAAATTCTGGATGTGACGATCTGTCCGGGATTCGATGCGCAGAAAATGAGTGAAATTCTGCGCAAGAGTACAGTGCTTGCCGCTGAAAGGCAGAGCGGAGATACCGTGGAGCATGGCATCTCTGATTCGCTGCTCTGGATCAATCTGGTAAAGCGTGGAGCCGACATGTACTTCTGGAAGGACGTAAACCGGAGATTTCTTGGCGCGAGCCAGAGCTTTCTGGATTATTACGGGTTTGATTCGGTGGAGGAAATTCTCGGAAAGACAGACGAGGAGATGGGATGGCATGTAGAAACCGAGCCCTTTAAGAGTGATGAGCTGCGGGTCCTGCAGCAGGGGGCGAGTATTTCCTTCGCACTGGGCAAGTGTATATCCCAGGGAGATCAGCGCAACATTCTGGCAAGCAAGGTACCAATCTACCGGAATGGGAAAATTATGGGATTGCTGGGAAAGTTTGTAGACGCAGACAATCTGCTGGAGATTCTGAATGATTCCCGCAGGGAGGAGTACCTGGATCCGGTCACAGAGATTGCAAACAGCAGTGGATTTATGAACAGCCTGCGCAGCTATCTGGAAGAGCTCTGGACAAAGGGAACGGAATTTTACATTATCAATCTGTACAATCCGGAATTCGATATTTTCCTGAAGAATTATGGTGAAGAGGCAGGAAGGAAGATTCTCAGGCATGTTGGGAAAATTCTGCGGGAGACTGCCGGAAGCCAGGCTGTGATTGCCCGGCTGACAGGGAGTTACTTCTTTATTCTGATGCAGGACACAAATCGGAAAAAGGTGGAGCAGTTTGCGACAGATATCCGGCAGAGACTGGGCGGTATGATGAAGGTTGGAGATCTCCAGTGTGCTGTTTCACTCTGTCTCGAAATTTCTCACCTGAATGCGGAGAATGCTTCTGAGAAAAAATATGTGGACGTTCTTTCACAGATTATGGACAGCTTCGGGGCAGTCAGAATGGGATCAGATGAAAAAAATCAGGAGAATTGAGTGGTGTAAACCTTTTTTTACAGGGAAAAACCGGTTTTGTAGCGGTGTGTTTATCGACAGAACTGTGGGAACCGTATATGCTCTTTTCAGATGGAGGTCATCATGGAGAATAATATCGAAGAAATCCTGAAGGCTGCCAGAAACCGTTCCGGCATGACACAGGAAGAGGTGGCAGAGAAAATTCAGGTTTCAAGGGTGACACTTTCCCACTGGGAGACGGGTAAGTCTCTGCCGGATATCCTGAGCGTTCTGAAATTAAGTGACCTCTATCAGCTGAGTCTGGATGTGCTGCTGAAAGGAGACACTGGTATGGAGAAAAAAATCAGGGAGGACGAGCGCAGGAGCGCAGAAAATCAAAGACTGATCCGTGTGATCGCAATTGTATGCGGGATCCTGATAGCTGTGGAGGTAGTCTGTATGATTGTGGGAGGACCCGCACGGGAGTTCTATGAGGCTGCACTGCCCTGGATCGCCATGGGATTCTCAGTCGCCGTGCTTTCTGCTTCCCTGGGTGCTCATGCACAGGGAAAGAGCAGTGAAAGCGGAAAATCAGAAAAGTAAAAATGACATATGAAAACACAGCATATGAAAATTCACATGGACTTGACTTTGTTGATAATGCGAGAGGGCAGAAGGGTAGCGTTGATTATCCCTCTGCTCTTCTTTTTTTATTTTTTGTCTGAAACAGCACTTGACAACATGGACAACCCGGTTGCCTTCAAGCTTCATAAACATACAATCTTATTCCCAAAAACTGCATGGAATTCGGGTTGAAATTAGATATTATGTATATATAAGATGCGATTTCTGTGCGTATTTAAGTAAAAATACACGGAAACTCTGATAGAGGGAGGGACAGATGTATTCGCTGCTGATTGTTGATGATGAGCCTCTGATCAGAAGAGGAATTTCGAAAATACTTAACTGGAAGGAACTTGGTGTTGACCGCATTTATGAGGCAGGTAATGGAAAGGAAGCGCTGGATATTGTACGAAACAACCAGATTGATCTGGTGCTGACAGATATTGTCATGCCCTTTATGGACGGCATTGCCCTTGCAAAAGAACTGCATTCGGAGTTTCCCAAAATTCAGGTTGTCATTGCCAGCGGTCATGAAGATTTCGAATATGCTAGGCAGAGCGTGGACCTGGGGGTTTGTTCCTACATTCTGAAACCGATGGGAGCAAAAACACTGTTTGCCAAAATGAGTGAAATTATCACAGGGATTCGGAAGCAGGATGAAAAGCAGCAATATTTCAATGAGATGCGCGCACAGCTCCGGAATCATATGCCGATTGTACAGGAACGCTATCTGAATGAGATTGTATGCATGAAGCATGGAGATAAGAACCAGCTAGTCCGTCAGGGCGCTTCCGTCGGATTGGATTTTTCATCGAAGCAGTATATTGTCGCAGTCCTGAATCTGGAGCTTGATTCCATTCCGGATGAGGATATTCCTTTGTATATGTTTTCTTGCAAGAATATTGTCCATGACTGCATAGGAAATCGTCATAATAT
Organism: Eubacterium sp.; assembly: GCA_020844525.1. Taxonomy (GTDB): domain Bacteria; phylum Bacillota; class Clostridia; order Lachnospirales; family Lachnospiraceae; genus Bilifractor. Next base: position 3,072 of record JAJGAH010000139.1, on the reverse strand, counting down.
TTTTGCGCCGAATTCTTATAAAAAGCTGGTTATCCTGTTTCATTGCGATGTGCTTGGGGATGAACCCAAGGACATTGTATATCAGACCATGGAAGTGATTCTGAAGGCACTGGACCTGACAATTCATGTAAAAGCGACAGGAGGAATAGGCACACTTGCAGAGGGCGTTGAACAGCTTCCATCTTCCTTCTATGCGGCAAGAAGAGCCTGTGAGTTCCGGTTTTCTCTCGGAAATAATGTGGTTTATGACATTGGGGACCGAATGCTTCAGCCGGGTGTGTTCAATTATCCGGCTGAAGACGTTAAGGTACTGCTCCATGCGATCCGTTTTGGAGACAGAGAAGCAATCTGCGGGGCGGTTCAGGAAGTTCGCAAATATATACAGAATGAGGAAAAGTTATCTGGAAACAATGTCAGGATTGTGCTTTCCGAAATTGTAACAGATATTCTGAAGGATATTTCCGAGATGCCCGAGGTATCAGCTGGAATGATCAGTCAATGTATGCAGCTGTACAGCGAGATCTCACAGATGTCATCTCTGGAAGATATGATGGACCAGATTCAACATACAGCGCTGGCGGTTTCTGAGGAATATCACAAGGCTGAAAAGACCAGCAGCCACGCCCTGATTCTCAAAGTGAAGGAATGTGTAGAGAAAAATTGATGTGGAATTCTCGCTGGGTAAGGCGGCGGAGGCTGTTTCGGTCAGTACAGGGTATCTGAGTGCGCTTTTCAAAAAGGAAACCGGTACAAACTTCGTGAAGTATCTGACAGATGTCCGTATGCAGAAGGCAATGGAGCTGCTTCAGCAGACAGACAAGCGTACCTATGAGATTGCGGATGCGATTGGTTTTGATAATACGCATTATTTCAGCGTTTCTTTCAAGAAATATACAGGAATGTCACCTTCTGAATTCCGAAACCGTCAACAGGGAGCATGTGGACAGGATATAGACAAAGAAAAACATGCAGATCACGGGGAGTGGGCATATATGTCATGAAGAGAATAGACAGAGACAACAGGGCAGTAAGAAGATCAAGACTTGGGATTAAGGGAAAAATACTGCTCTTTCTGACCGCTGTTATTGTGCCTTTTACGGTATTGATCTCCATACTGATCTACCAGAATGCCTTGCGGCGGTCTACATATATGAGTGTAAAACATGCGCAGGACCTGGTAGGAAATACCGAAGCAAACCTGACATCTTATCTGGATGAACTTTCTCTTATTCCAAATGAATGCAATTATAACTACTATATTCAGGAGTATTTGAAGGATGCGATCAAACAGGGAAAGCAGGAGAGCATTCCCAAGGACGCGGAAAATCTTCATCGATATGAAATGTTTTCTTCTACAATAGAAACAACATTACAGGAACGTTCGGATACAACATCTATTCGCATTTTTGGCAAAAACAGGCAGCTGCTTGCCAAGACAATTTATCCCGATGAGCAGGATGATGAGATATCGGTAAGGGATGGATGGTACAGAAATGCAGTGGCAGGCTATGGAGATGTGTATTTCTGCGGACCAGAGGATATCAGAAGGTCCGGAAGTACTACTAAGAAGGGCAGTAATCTGATCCTTAGCAGCATGATTCGTGATTCGGATGATGGCTCCTTTCTCGGTGTGGTGCGGGTGGATTTTAATCTGAACAAGATAGCAGAGTTCATGGACAATATCACGATTGAGGATTATGAGCATATCGGCCTTCTGAATCAAGAAGGAAAGCTGATCTATGAAAAGCATTCGGGAAATAATTTATTAAATGAAAAAATGCTGGCTGCCCTGCAGACATGTCTTCAGAATGGACGATGGAAAAATGGCTTCCATCAGACAGAGCTGTGTGGGACTCAATATCATATTGTAATGACAGATATTCCTATGGCAGGATGGACTATCGTCGATTTACAGCCACATGCGGAGATCGTAAGAGACGCACGTGGATCATCTCTTACGATAGAGATTGTCGTGCTGTTGATTTTTGCAGCAATTTTGATTTTGCTGAACAGCCTGCTGAATCGAATTGTCAATCCGATTGTGGAACTGCAGAGACACATGAACATGGTCACACTGGATAATGACATGCCTGCACTGCCAGTCGACACACAGGATGAGTTGGGCATGCTGGTTTACAACTTTAACCGCATGACAAACAGAATTAATCATTTGTCTGCGCAGTTGATGGAGGAACAGAAAAAGAAGAGGCAGTATGAGCTGCAGGCATTACAGGCACAGATTAATCCGCATTTCATTTATAATACACTGGATTCCATCATCTGGATGGCGGAGCTTCAGGATCCTAATGTCGTTCCCATGACAGAGGCCCTCGCAAAACTGATGCGGATTTCTCTAAGCCGGGGTAGGGAATTTATTCCTGTAGCAGATGAGATGGAGCAGGTAAGAAATTATCTGGTTATCCAGTCTATGCGTTATCAAGACAAGTTTGATTACAGCGTTGAGACAGCGGAGGATGTCAGGCAGCTTTTAACGATCAAGCTGATCGTACAGCCACTGGTGGAAAACAGTATTTATCATGGGATCAAGGAAAAGGAAGGAAAGTGCCACCTGGATGTCAGGGCTTTTCGTGAGGGAAAGGATCTTGTCTTTCTGGTCAGGGACGATGGACTTGGGATGGACGAGAAAACCTGTGCCAGTATTCTGACTGAAAGGAGCTTCCATGACAAACCGAAGGGAAAGGGAAATGGCATAGGTGTTTTCAATGTGAATGAACGGATTCAGCTGGAGTACGGAAAGGATTACGGTGTTTCCTATCGTTCGGAGGTCGGAAAGGGAACAGAAGCCAGAATTTGTATTCCGTGCGTAGAAGAGAATAAAGAGGTGTCATTGTGAGAAAACTGTTTATTATTTTAGTGCTATGCACCTTGTCCCTGGCAGGCTGCGGGAGTTCTTTTGAGGGTGAGAAGATTAGTCTGTCATCTGAAGAAAACATATCGGTAAAGACAGATTCAGGCGCATTACAACAGCCGGACCGGTTGTCAGAGGAAGGAGTAAGCTCCTCAGTCTCTGCGGGAGAAGCAGGAGAAGAGGGGCAGGAAGATGCGCAGATC
>JAJGAH010000138.1 GCA_020844525.1 Eubacterium sp. | reverse complement strand
CTACACCGCATCTCAGGGTCTTCTTCTGATGATCCCGAACATCTACAAGATTGCCGGTGAGCAGCTGCCCGCAGTATTTGATGTGTCTGCACGTTGCGTAGCTACCCATGCGCTGAACATCTTCGGTGATCATTCTGATGTGTATGCATGTCGTCAGACCGGTGCTGCCATGCTCTGTGAATCTTCTGTACAGGAGGTCATGGACCTGACACCTGTTGCACATGCATCTGCTATCTCCGGACATCTTCCATTCATCAATTTCTTTGATGGGTTCCGTACATCCCATGAGCTTCAGAAGATTGAGACCTGGGACTACGAGGATCTGAGAGACATGATCGATATCAAGGCGCTCAAGGAGTTCAAGCAGAAGGCTCTGAACCCGGAGAACCCGAAGGAAATGGGATCTGCCCAGAACCCGGATATCTTCTTCCAGACCCGTGAGGCATGCAACACTCTGTATGATGATATGCCTGGAATCGTTCAGAAATACATGGATATGGTCAATGCCAAGATCGGAACAGACTACAAGCTGTTCAACTACTATGGCGCTCCGGATGCTGACCAGGTTATCGTAGCTATGGGTTCTGTCTGCGACTGTATCGAGGAGACCATCGATTATCTGATGGCTCAGGGACGCAAGGTCGGCGTTGTAAAGGTACGTCTGTACAGACCATTCTCCAGACAGGCACTGATCGATGCTATTCCTGATACTGTCAAGAAGGTTTCCGTACTGGATCGTACAAAGGAGCCGGGTTCCATCGGTGAGCCGCTGTTCCTGGATGTTGTAGAGGCGCTTCGCGGAAGCAAATTCGACGGAATCAAGATCTTTGGCGGACGTTACGGCCTTGGATCAAAGGATACAACACCTGAGCAGATCGTTGCTGTATTTGACAATGAGACAAAGGAAAGATTCACCATCGATATCGTTGATGATGTAACAAATCTGTCTCTGCCGGTAGGCGAGCCGCTTGTTACCACTCCGGAAGGAACTGTAAACTGCAAGTTCTGGGGACTTGGCGCAGATGGTACTGTTGGTGCCAACAAGAACTCCATCAAGATCATCGGCGACAACACAGATATGTACGCACAGGCTTACTTCGATTATGATTCCAAGAAGTCCGGCGGTGTTACAATGTCTCACCTGCGTTTCGGAAAGAAGCCGATTAAATCCACATACCTGATTCACAGAGCAAACTTTGTTGCCTGCCACAATCCGTCCTACATCACAAAGTTCAATATGGTGCAGGAGCTGGTAGACGGAGGAACATTCCTTCTGAACTGCCCGTGGACAGGAGAAGAGCTGGAGAAGCATCTTCCCGGACAGGTAAAGGCTTATATTGCAAAGCACAACATCAAGTTCTATGTCATCGATGGTGTCAAGACCGGTATTGAGGTTGGCATGGGCCCGACCCGTATCAATACCATTCTGCAGTCTGCATTCTTCAAGCTGACCGGAATCATTCCGGAGGAGAAGGCAATCGAGCTGATGAAGGCTGCTGCAAAGGCTACCTATGGACGTAAGGGCGATGATATCGTCAAGAAGAACTGGGCAGCTATTGACGCTGGTGCGCAGAGAGTAGTCAAGGTTGATGTTCCTGCAAGCTGGGCTGATTGCGAGGACGAGGGCCTTGAGTTCAAGAAGGTTTCCGAGGGACGCAAGGATGCCGTTGATTTCGTCAACAACATTCAGCTTGCTGTTTCCGCTCAGGAGGGCAACACTCTTAAGGTTTCTGATGTCATCAAGTATGCAAACGGCGAGACTCCGTCCGGCACAGCTGCATATGAGAAGCGTGGCATTGCTGTTAACGTTCCAGTATGGAACAGTGACAATTGTATCCAGTGTAACAGATGCTCCTATGTCTGCCCGCACGCAGTCATCCGTCCGTTCGCTATGACAGATGCTGAGGTTGCTGCTGCACCGGAAGGCTTCAAGAGCATTCCGATGACAGGTATGCCGTCTTACAAGTTTGGCATCCAGATCTCTACTCTGGACTGCACAGGATGTGGCTCCTGCGCAAATGTATGTCCTGGCAAGAAGGGCGAGAAGGCACTTACCATGACTCCGATCGCAGATGCAATGGATCAGCAGAAGGGCTTTGATTATGCTGTAAAGCTTCCGGAGAAGCAGGATGTCATTGACAAGTTCAAGATTACATCTGTTAAGGGAAGCCAGTTCAAGAGACCGCTGCTTGAGTTCTCCGGTGCCTGCGCAGGCTGTGGTGAGACTCCTTACGTAAAACTGATCACTCAGCTGTTCGGCAGCAGAATGCAGATCGGTAACGCTACAGGATGCTCCTCTATCTGGGCTAACTCTTCACCGTCTACTCCTTACACAGTAGATCAGAACGGAAGAGGACCGGCATGGTCCAACTCCCTGTTTGAGGATGCTGCTGAGTTCGGATATGGCATGCTGCTTGGACAGAAGGCAATCCGTGATGAGCTGAAGACAAAGGTTGAGGCGCTCATGGAGAAGGACGCATCTGTCAAGGAAGCTGGTCAGGAATGGCTGGATACCATGAAGAAGGGTGCTGAGAACAGAGTCGCTACAGACAAGCTTCTTGCCGCAATCGAAGGCAATACCACAGAGGAGGCTTCCTTCATCAAGGACAACAAGCAGTTCCTTGCAAAGAAGTCCAACTGGGTATTCGGTGGTGACGGATGGGGCTATGATATCGGATTCGGCGGACTGGATCATGTAATCGCTTCCGACAAGGATATCAATGTTCTCGTTATTGATACTGAGGTTTACTCCAATACTGGCGGACAGTCCTCCAAGGCTACACCTACCGGTGCAGTTGCACAGTTTGCTGCAGGCGGAAAGGAAACCAAGAAGAAAGACCTTGCTTCCATCGCTATGTCCTACGGCTATGTATACGTAGCACAGATCGCAATGGGCGCAGATTACAATCAGGCTGTAAAGGCAATCAGTGAGGCTGAGGCTTATGACGGACCTTCTCTGATCATCGCATACGCTCCTTGTATCAACCATGGTATCCGCAAGGGTATGGGCAAGGTTATGACAGAGGAAGAGCTTGCTGTTAAGTCCGGATACTGGCATCTGTTCCGTTACAATCCTGCACTGGTTGGAACGGATAAGCCGGCATTCACTCTGGATTCCAAGGCTCCGCAGGCTGATATTTATCAGGATTTCCTGGATGGAGAGGTTCGTTACAACTCTCTGAAGAGAGCAAATCCGGAGAAGGCTGCGAGACTGCAGAGCAAGCAGAAGGAAGAGTCTGCTGAGAGATATACATACCTCAACAAGCTCATCAAACTCTATGGCCCGGAAGATAAATAATCAGAGGTGCAGCTGTCATGCTGTACTTCGGTAATTATCTGAAGAGTACCTGCAATTTATAAATTTGTATAGGATAGCTGATGGCCCCCGGCGCAGAATTTTCTGTGCCGGGGGCTATTCCTTTATATGAATTGTACAGAACGCCAGATGGAAGGATCGGGATTTGCGCACAGTCATACAATATGCTATATTACATGAGTATGAGTCTGTTCTGTATCTGCCGGAAGCAGGTATGGAAAATCCACCAGAAAATGCACAGCCGCTCTGTGCAGTAAGGAATGAATCATGGCGATTGATAAGAGCTTTATGTTAAAGAAAATCGAGAAAAATGCAGCTGTCTATGTTCTGTATTCCGCATTGACGCACTGCCCGTTTGTAGAATGTGATCCTGAGACCTTTGATGATCAGATTTATATCTTTACGACGAAGGAAATGACGCAGGCCTTTGCCCGTCCATATACGCTGGACAAATATCTTCTGCAGGCAGTAAAGGTTGAGGGCGGCATGATTGTGCCGTTTCTGAGAACGCTGTATCTGTATGGCATCAATGCTGTCATGTATCAGGAGGAGGGGGCACCAATCCGCATTCAGCTTGCAGATCTTGTAGACAAGCCCGATATTGAGGCAATGCGCAACGATAAGATTCCGAGAGCAAATCCGGAACTGCAGCTTACAGCATTGTATTTTATGCAGGAGCTCACACGCCCCGTAGAGCGCAATCAGGAGGAGAAGAAGCATCTGCATGATCTCGAGGAGGAGATGGCACACAATCTTTTCCGCTCCCGTTTCATTATTTCATTTGATGTCAGTGAGATCGAGGGAAAGTGGAATCCGAAGGACAAAAACCAGAAGGTGAAGGTTCCTCTTGTCAGAACGAAAGCTGGAAAAACCTTCCAGCCGATTTATACGGACTTCGGAGAGGTTCAGAAATTTAATCAGCGAAACAAGGGCGTGAAGCTGGAGCTGACTCCCATCACCTATGACCGGATTCCCGGTTTTCTTGTAAAGGAATCGGAGGGATTTGTATTTAACCCGGCAGGATTTAATCTTGTACTCACCGGTGATCAGATTCGTCAGATGGCGGAGCGCTACGGAGAAAAGAATCCGGAATAACAAAGAAATGTATTTTGGAGAGGAAGTTTTTTATGACAGATGCATATGAATTGATCAGTGAGGAATATATTCAGGATGTGCATGCGAAGGGAACACTTCTGAGACACAAAAAAAGCGGGGCCAGGATTGCACTTCTTTCAAATGATGATGATAATAAGGTATTCAATATTGCGTTCCGCACACCTCCGAAGAATTCGACAGGCGTTGCGCACATTATAGAGCACACCGTGTTGTGCGGCTCCCGGAAGTTTCCGCTGAAGGACCCCTTTGTAGAGCTGGTAAAAGGATCCCTGAATACCTTCCTGAATGCGATGACCTATCCGGACAAGACCATGTTCCCGGTTGCCAGCTGCAATGATACGGATTTTCAGAATCTGATGGATGTATATCTGGATGCGGTGTTTTTCCCGAATATCTACAAAAATGAAAAAATTTTCCGTCAGGAGGGCTGGCATTATCAGCTGGAGAACAAAGAGGATCCGCTGACATATAACGGTGTTGTATACAATGAGATGAAGGGAGCTTTTTCCTCGGCGGATGAGGTGCTGGACCGGGCGGTCTTTAACGCCCTGTTTCCGGATACACCTTATGGTGTAGAGTCCGGAGGAGATCCCGAGGAGATACCGTCTCTGACCTATGAGGAGTTTCTGAATTTTCACAGAAAATACTACCATCCATCCAACAGCTACATCTATCTGTATGGAAATATGAATATGGAGGAAAAGCTGGAGTGGCTTGACCGGGAGTATCTGAGCCGGTTTGACAACATCCCGGTGGAATCCGAGATTTCGAGGCAGCGGCCTTTTACAGAGGCAAAGGACCTGACACTTCATTACCCGATTCTGGATAGTGAACCGGAGAAGGACAACACTTATCTGTCTGCAAGTGTCGTTTTGGGTGATTACTCTGATGTGACCCTGAATATTGCTTTTTCTGTCCTTGAATATGTCCTGCTGGATGCGCCAGGGGCGCCTGTCAAGCAGGCATTGCTGGATGCGGGAATCGGAAAGGATGTTGAGGGTGCATATAACGACGGGATTCTTCAGCCCTTCTTCTCTGTCATTGCAAAGAATGCGAATGCCAGTGACAAGGAGCGCTTCCTGTCCGTTATGCATGATACGCTGCAGAAGCTGGCAGATGAGGGACTGGATCCCCTGGCGATTGCTTCCGGTATCAATTATTTTGAGTTCCGGTTCCGTGAGGCGGATTATGCGCAGTTTCCAAAAGGGCTGATTTACGGCATAGATCTTTTTGACAGCTGGCTTTATGATGAGACACAGCCTTTTGCATACCTGAAGGAGCTTGACATCTTCGCTGAGCTCAAGAAGAAAAACGGTACCGGCTATTTTGAGGACCTGATCCGCAGATATCTTCTCTCCAATACACATGCGGCGATCGTGACCCTGCTGCCGGATAAAGGACTGGCGGCACGGCGGGAGAAGGAGACGGCGGACAAGCTGGCTGCCTATAAGGCATCTCTTACGGATGAGGAGATCACAGCGATCGTGGAAGAGACAAAGGCCCTGAAGGAATATCAGGAGTCAAAGGATACCAGGGAGGCAATTGACAGCCTGCCGACGCTTTCCAGATCGGATATTGACCGCAGGACACCCGTGCATCTGCATACGGAGCATATCGTTGTCGATGATACAGATTATCTGCGGCACAGCTATGATACAAATGGCATTGCATACCTGACGCTTCTGTTTGATACAGCGAAGGTTCCGGACGAACTGGTTCCCTATCTGGGTATTCTGAAGAATGTTCTCGGCGTCGTGGATACGGAGCATTACACCTACAGCCGGCTCTTCCATGAGATCAATGCGAAGACCGGAGGAATCAATTTCGGTCTGCAGGTATTCCCAGTCGACAAGGGCGTAAATGAAGACCAGGGTTATCGGATGTTCGGCATCCGGGCAAAGTATCTTTATGAGGAACACACCTTTGTCTTTGACATGATTCGTGAGATCCTGAAGACATCGAAGCTTGACAGCAGGAAGAGGCTTCGGGAGATCATTGCCAGCACGAGAGCCGGCATGGAGCAGGCAATTCCTGCTGCCGGTCACACATCGGCGGCAAAACGTGCGCTGTCCTACCAGTCCCTGCTCTCCGGATGGACGGAGGCGACAACCGGAATCGGACAGTTCCGCCTGGTAGAGGATCTGGAGGAGCATTTTGATCAGAGGGTGGACGATCTGATCGAAAAACTGCAGAAGCTGATGGTCATTGTATTCCGGCCGGAGAACCTGACGGTCAGCCTTACTGCTGAGGAAAAGGGTTTTGACTGGATGGAGGAGGATATCCTTTCTCTGAAGAAGGACCTCTACACGGACGAATACA
>JAJGAH010000137.1 GCA_020844525.1 Eubacterium sp. | reverse complement strand
AGTTATTCCCATTATCTTTGCTTCTTCGATTATGTCCACTCCGGGTATTATCGTTGCATTTACTGGAAAGTCTCCTTCAGGCTGGGGAGGAAAGATCATTAAGATGCTGAGCTCGAGCAACTGGTTTGATACATCGGACTGGTTCTCAACTATAGGCTTACTGATCTATGTTCTGCTCGTTATCTTCTTTGCATATTTCTATACTTCAATTACTTTTAATCCGATTGAAGTAGCTGATAATATGAAGAAACAGGGTGGCTTCATTCCTGGTATCCGTCCGGGAAAAGCAACCGAAGATTATCTCAATACGGTTCTGAAGTATGTGATCTTCATTGGAGCTGTCGGACTGATCATTGTATGTGTTATTCCGTATATCTTCAATGGATTATTCAACGCAGATGTTTCCTTTGGCGGTACGTCACTGATCATCATTGTGTCGGTTATCCTTGAGACACTGACGCAGGTTGAATCCATGATGCTGGTTCGTAATTATAAGGGATTCCTTTCTGAATAATATACAACAGATATCATGTATATCAGATTCAGAATTAAGATTGCAGATAGCAGGAAAAGAGCTGCGGTGTACCGCAGCTCTTTTCCTGTCTTGACGATGTATCTGTAAATGTATAAAATTAAATCTGACTATATAACTTGTGTGACTAATCATTTTTTTGAATCCGTATTTATTCATTTTATCTGAAATCAGGAGGGCTTTTATTATGAGAATTGTTATGCTGGGTGCACCGGGTGCCGGTAAGGGTACACAGGCCAAAAAAATTGCTGAAAAATATGGAATCCCGCATATTTCGACGGGAGATATCTTCCGCGCAAATATCAAAGAAGGTACAGCATTAGGAAGAAAAGCAAAAGAGTACATGGACCAGGGACTGCTTGTTCCGGATGAACTGACCTGTGATCTTGTTGTGGACCGTATTTCTCAGCCGGATGCTGAAAACGGTTATGTATTGGATGGATTTCCAAGAACTATTCCACAGGCTGAAGCTCTGACAAAGGCACTTTCCGCAAGAAATGAGAAGATAGATTATGCGATCGATGTAACAGTGCCGGACGATAATATTATCAAACGTATGTCTGGCAGACGTGCCTGCCTGAAGTGTGGTGCTACTTATCATCTGGTGTACAATCCACCGAAAAAAGAGGGTATCTGTGACACCTGCGGAGCAGAACTAGTCCTCAGAGACGATGACAAACCGGAGACTGTTCAGAAACGTTTGAATGTTTATCATGCCCAGACACAGCCGCTGATTGATTATTACACAAAACAGGGTGTTTTATTCTCTGTGGATGGTACACAGGATATTGATAAAGTTTTTGCTGATATCATTGCAAAATTAGGCTGATTTTGTATAATATATCAGTTGATGCGGTATTTTCAGAGGTTATATCATGTCGGTTACAATCAAAAATTCTTTGGAAATCAAGGCGATGCGAAAGTCTAATCGTCTGTTGCAGGATGTATTTTCCGGTTTAAAAGAGATGATAAGGCCGGGAGTTTCAACCTGGGAAATTAATGAGGAAGGTGAGAGACTGATCCGCAATTTAGGCGGCGTGCCTAATTTTCTCAATTATTCCGGGTACCCTGCATCTATTTGCACGTCCATTAACGAAGAAGTTGTTCATGGCATTCCGAGACGTGATCGTATACTGCAGGAAGGGGACATCATAAGTCTTGACGCTGGTCTGATTTATAACGGGTATCACTCTGATGCTGCCAGGACCTATGGAGTCGGTGCAATCAGCAAAGAGGCACAGGACCTTATCAATGTAACGCGGCAGTCTTTTTTTGAAGGGATAAAATATGCCCATGCCGGTCATCACCTGAATGAGGTATGTGCGGCTATTGGTAATTATGCTGAGGCAAGAGGATACGGTGTTATACGTGATCTTTGCGGACATGGAATCGGAAGAGAAATGCATGAGGACCCGCAGATCCCGAATTTCGATCAGAAGATGCGGGGTATACGGCTTCAGCCCGGTATGACATTGGCGATAGAACCGATGATTACTGCAGGATCATATGAAGTAGAGTGGCTTGCGGATGGCTGGACTGTCGTGACAAAGGACCGTTCACTTTCTGCACATTATGAGAACACAATCCTGATCACTGAACATGAGCCGGAGATTCTGACGCTTTCAGATTCGGAATCAAAGGAGCTTCTATGAGAGAGCTGAAGAGGGGCATGTTTGCCAGAAGTCTTGCAGGACATGATAAGGGAAGACTTTATCTCGTGACAGATGTTTCAGAAGATTACATACTGTTGTCTGATGGAAGGGGAAAATCTCCTGGGTGTCCGAAACGCAAGAACAGAATTCATCTTCAACCGTGTTTTCAGACAGATCCTGCGATAAGGGATCTGCTTTTACGGCAGCAGCCCCTGACCAATAAAGATATCAGAAACGCTATTATACGCAAGGAGGAACTTTCATGTCAAAAGCAGATGTAATTGAAGTAGAAGGCGTTGTGCTCGAGAAGCTTCCTAACGCAATGTTCCGCGTTGAGCTTGAGAACAAACATGTGGTGCTGGCTCATATCAGTGGAAAGCTGCGGATGAACTTTATCCGTATCCTGCCTGGGGACAAGGTGACACTGGAGCTTTCTCCCTATGACCTGGATAAGGGACGTATCATCTGGAGAGATAAATAATGAAGGGCTGATTCTGCGTACGCAGTTTTTAATGCCTTCTTTGACATTATTCATATTTTTACCAGACCGCCTCAGGCAAGACATGACCCGATGTATTTTCACATGTCATACCGGCGGTCTTTTTTATATTTTATCCTCCATAAATCTTTATTGTAGTCAATGACAAATTTTTCTTGCATTCACCGAGGGACAGTGCTACAATGCTATACGTATCTTTTTGTGCTGTCATGAGGACCAACCCACCATATGACTCTCAAAAGATCAATATATATTATTCATATTCATTATGCTTTCAGCACAGGAAAGGAGGATACTCATGAAGGTAAGATCTTCTGTAAAGCCGATTTGCGAGAAATGCAAGGTCATCAAGAGAAAAGGCAGTATTCGTATCATTTGTGAGAATCCAAAGCATAAACAGAGACAGGGTTGATCCCTCAATACAATCATGTTTCTGCTCATGCGAAACTAATATTATAAAGTGAGACCTGACTGGCTGCGTCAGGATACCTCCGGTGGATTTAAACCGGACATAGGGTATATGCTCCGGGATTTATCCCTTATAATATTACTTAAAACTTTACTACCGGCGTCTCGGAGGGTAAAGGAAAGGCCGTCATAGTCTGGGCGGCTGGATGTACCATACCGACATCCCATTTAAGATGGTATTTATCAGATCAGGCTGTTTTTAATGCGGCTGATCACAATCAAAGGAGGAAAACGCACATGGCTCGTATAGCTGGTGTAGATTTACCAAGAGACAAACGAGTAGAAATAGGTCTTACCTATATCTACGGTATTGGAAGAGCAACTTCCAATCGTATCCTTGCGCAGGCTGGAGTAAATCCGGATACACGTGTAAGAGATCTTACAGATGATGAGGTAAAGAATATCTCTGCTGCAATTGAAGATCTTCAGGTTACTGTAGAAGGTGATCTGAGACGTCAGACAGCAATGGATATCAAGCGCCTTCAGGAAATTGGCTGCTATCGTGGAAAACGTCACAGACAGGGACTTCCTGTTCGTGGACAGAAGACGAAGACAAATGCCAGAACACGTAAGGGACCGAGAAGAACTGTTGCAAACAAGAAGAAATAATTGCAGCGTACAGTTCTGACAGAACATATTGACAATCAGAATAGATAGTTCATCAATTTGGAAAAGGTAGGTTAGTTTTTATTATGCCAAAAGCAGTAAAGAAAGCGACAAAGCGTCGTGTAAAGAAAAACGTTGAACGTGGACAGGCTCATATCCAGGCATCCTTCAACAACACTATCGTTACCCTTACTGATACAGCAGGTAACGCTCTGTCTTGGGCAAGTGCCGGTGGGCTTGGTTTCAAAGGTTCAAGGAAATCTACTCCATATGCAGCACAGATGGCTGCTGAGACTGCCACAAAGGCAGCTCTTATTCATGGATTAAAGAGTGTGGATGTATTTGTTAAGGGCCCGGGTTCAGGTCGTGAGGCTGCAATCCGTGCACTGGCTGCAGCAGGACTTGAGGTAACAAGTATCTGTGATGTAACACCGGTTCCTCACAATGGATGCCGTCCACCGAAGCGTAGAAGAGTCTGATTGACAACAGGAGGTCATATATAAATGGCAGTAGATAGAACACCGGTCCTGAAGAGATGCAGATCCCTTGGACTTGATCCGACATATCTTGGAATTGATAAGAAATCCAAACGTCAGCTGAGAAATAACCGTCGTAAAGTTTCTGAGTACGGTGCACAGCTGCGTGAGAAGCAGAAAGCAAAATTTATTTACGGTGTGCTTGAGAAGCCGTTCCGTAATTACTATGCCAAGGCTGACCGTATGAAAGGCCAGACTGGTGAGAACCTGATGGCTCTTCTGGAGCTTCGTCTTGACAATGTTCTTTTCCGCCTTGCTTTTGCAAGAACACGGAAAGAGGCAAGACAGATGGTTGATCACAAGTTCGTAACTGTCAACGGCAAGGTTGTGAATATTCCTTCCTATGAGGTAAAGGCTGGTGACGTTATTGAGATCAAAGAGAGCAAGAAGTCCTCACAGCGCATGAAAGACATCGCCGATGCAACATCCGGACGTGTTGTACCTTCCTGGCTTACAGTAAATGCAGATGCTCTGCAGGGTACTGTTGCACAGGTGCCTTCACGTGATCTGATCGACGTTCCGGTTAACGAGATGCAGATCGTCGAGTTGTACTCCAAATAATCCATAGTAATCCGGCTTGGCAGACATGTTTTGGAAACATATGGTATTTTTTGCAGACAATCGTACGACCGTGCGTCAGAAGGAGGGACTTGCAGGTGTTTGATTTTAACAAACCCAAAATTGAAATTAGCGAGATTTCAGAAGATAAAAAATTCGGCAGATTTGTCGTAGAACCTCTGGAGCGTGGATATGGCACGACGCTTGGAAATTCTCTTCGCAGAATCATGCTTTCCTCTCTTCCGGGAGCTGCAGTCAGTCAGGTTAAGATTGAAGGCGTTCTGCATGAGTTCAGTTCTATTCCGGGCGTTAAAGAGGATGTGACTGAAATCATCATGAACCTTAAGAGCCTTTCCATCAAGAATAACAGCAGTTCCGATGAACCCAAGGTTGCCTATATCGAATATGAGGGCGAGGGTGTGGTGCGTGCTTCTGATATTCAGGTTGATCAGGATATTGAGATCATGAATCCGGATCAGGTTATCGCACATCTGAACGGCGGAGCTGATTGCAAGCTTTATATGGAGCTTACAATTACCAACGGACGTGGATATGTTGGAGCGGATAAGGGCAAGACGGATGACATGCCTATTGGTGTGATAGCTGTAGATGCGATCTATACACCGGTTGAACGTGTCAATATGACCGTTGAGAATACCCGTGTCGGACAGGTTACCGATTATGATAAGCTGACGCTTGATGTATATACAAACGGTACTCTTGGACCTGATGAGGCTGTCAGCCTTGCAGCAAAAGTTCTCAGCGAGCATTTGAAGCTCTTTATTGATCTGTCTGAAAATGCGAAAACTGCTGAAGTTATGATTGAGACTCCGATGACAGATAAGGACAAAGTTCTTGAGATGAATATTGATGAACTTGAGCTTTCTGTCCGTTCATATAACTGTCTGAAACGTGCGGGGATCAATACAGTTGAGGAACTCTGCAGTAAAACCTCCGAGGATATGATGAAGGTCCGCAATCTGGGCCGTAAATCTCTGGAAGAGGTGCTTGCAAAGTTGAATGAGCTGGGTCTTTCCCTCGCTCCAAGCGAAGAGCAGTAAATTCCTGTTTTGACAGGGATATTTAGTTAACCCGTAAGACCGAAGCGCAGGGTGAACGTGATGTATTTGTAGAATCCTGCAGACGTCCAGTAAGGCCAAAGATGCATGGGCGTCTGTTCCACAAATGAAATTGGAGGAAATATAAAATGGCAAAGTACAGAAAGCTTGGCAGAACTGCTTCTCAGAGAAAGGCATTACTGAGAAACCAGGTAACAAATCTGCTTTATCATGGCAAAATCCGCACGACTGAGACCAAGGCAGGAGAGATCCAGAAGATCGCTGAGAGCCTTATTGCTCTCGCTGTTCGTGAGAAGGATAACTTTGAGACTGTTACCGTAACTGCCAAGGTTCCGCAGAAGGACGCTGATGGAAAGCGCGTAAAGAAAGAGGAGAATGGCAAGAAGGTTACCGTTTATACCGAGGTTCAGAAGGAGATCAAGAAGGATCTTCCTTCCAGACTGCATGCACGCCGTCAGATGTCCAAGGTATTTTATCCTGTAACGGATGTTCCGAAGGAAGCAAAGGGCAGAAAGGCCAATACAAAGAAAGTTGACATGGTAGCCAAAATGTTCGATGAAATTGCGCCGAAGTATGCTGATCGTAATGGTGGGTATACCAGAATCATCAAGATTGGCCAGAGAAAAGGCGACGGTGCAATGGAAGTTCAGATTGAGCTTGTTTAATCTTTCCGGACGCATAGAGTTTTTGACCGCACTCCAAATGGTGTGCTACCCGTCAAGGGGACAGTGAAAAATAATAAGTGATTGGATACCGTCAGTTGAGGAATGAATCAGCTGGCGGTATTCTTTATGCTGCTACTGCAAATGCTGCATGATATTCCATCGGGG
>JAJGAH010000136.1 GCA_020844525.1 Eubacterium sp. | reverse complement strand
ATCTCATTTGTATCTGCGGCGAGGTCCTGTATCAGTTCACGGATTTCCCCGCCCGACAGGTCCAGGTCTGTTCCTGTTCCGCCTGCCACAGACCATGGAGCAGCGGTCACCGTTTCAATTTCAGAAGGATCTATGTGGTTGGCCGGATAAACAGCTTTTCTCCATGCCGCATCCTCGGAAAGTGCCATCTCTGCCTTCTGATATTCCTGATCTGATACCACATACTGTCTGTACCTGACAGTTCCATTTGTCAGCCGGAATCTGATGCAGACACTCACATACCCTTCCTGCGCATAGGTATCAGATGTACTTCCCTGTTCAGTCAATTGCGCAATGCCAGCCCTGGCAAGTGCATAGACAGGATCAGCATTTTTCGTTTCCACCTCATCAAACAGGGCCAGCGTATTCACACCTGCATTCAGATTATAGCTGTAATCGCCAATATCCTGCATACCGGAATTGGAAATCACTGCCATTGAGGAAACCTGATCCACGGATGGAAGCCAGGTATCATAGGTGTTTGGATGCAGCAGAAGCAAAACAATAAAAAGAACCGCACCGGCCAGCTCCGCAATCAGAGAAATCCAATGTGCCAGGATACTCCGCAGATCCCGGCTATAAATAAATTCTATCACACCATTGATCAGGAATACCATGATCAGTGAAAAAACCACCCAGCTTTTCTTCGGCACATCGGTCGAGTATGAAAACAAAGCACCCAGAAATACGCCGGCGGGAATACTGATCATGACCTTTACTGCCGAACCGAATTTTGGTGAGATCAATGCATTGCCTGCTGTCTCCGAAGGCCGTACTCTGTACAGCCGGTCACTCAGGAACCAGGAAAGCAGAAGGTATCCTGCCAGAAAAGCCACAATCATACCATTGCGGACACCACCATCCGTAATCATGGCATTCATGGATGCCGAACCCTGACCCTGATGCAGCAGAAGCACAGAATAGGGTGACAGAAGCCAGCCGATCCAGTCGGACACATCGGCATAACTGCAATAGGTCTGCAGGTTTTCTATAATCAGCGTTCTGATCACAAAATAGCAGACCGGTCCGTAGCCCAGGAAAAAGAAGCTGATCAGAATACCAAGAAGCAGTCTTCCTGCAAGAAGCATTGCCAGTACGCAGACCCCGTATACAGCTGAAAAAGCCAGAAGGAAAAACAGCACAGCCCTGAGGACTGCCACAAACCCCGTCAGGCTCAGCAGACCAAAGATACCTCCAGCCAGAAAATAGGCTAACATCACATTAATCAGGTAAGGCACCACAGCAGAGAACCAGCCTGCTGTAAACTGCACGCGGTACAGCTCGCTGCGGGTAAAGGCGAGACTGTGATAAAAGTCTGTCTGCTCTCTGGAATCCAGATAATAGAACATCGTGCAGGCACAGAGAATGGCGGCGATCAGAATCGCGAGTGCCGTCACCGGATCTCTGCTCCCAAGGTCAGAAAGCAGCGTATGCGTTCTGAGCGTGTGGAGCGTCTCTGCGTAATTTTTTCCCTCATCCACATAAAAATTGACCGCATTCATGCGCAACAGCAGCCTCACAGGATAAAGAAGGAACCCCGCTACGCAGATCAGTACAGGCAGCCAGCAGGAAATCCCGATCTCCTGCATCATGAAACGTCTTTTCTTATTTGCAGATGCTGCGGACATCATAGCCAGCCACCTCCGTTTCCGTAATAAAGATCTCCTCGAGTGTAAGCGGCAGATTTTCCACAAAAACCGGATGCGTCCGCTCAATCACATCCATAACCTCCTGATAGGATCCCCGGGCGATGATGGTCAGGATGGAGCCCCGCTTCTCACTGAGAATCACATGCAGCTGTGCCTTCAGAGTCTCTTCCTGCATAGGATCCTGCACCACCAGCTGCACCTTCTGCATATTTCCCTTCATGTCATCCAGGGCTTCTGAGAGCAGGATGCCGCCTTTATGCAGAAGTCCGACATGGTCACAGATATCCTCCAGCTCCCGCAGATTATGGGAGGCAATTACCGGTACAAAAGGACGGTCCAGGATCTCCGATGCCAGGACGCCCTTGACTGCCTGCCGAACCACAGGGTCAAGTCCGTCAAAGGTCTCATCACAAAGCAGATATTTTGTATTGGCACAGATGCCCAGAAACAGAGACAGCTGCTTCTTCATACCCTTCGAAAAGGTCTGAATCCTGCGCTTCTCACTGATACCGGCTTTTCTCAAGAAATCCAGAAACCTTTTCTCCTGAAAATCCGGATAGATGATTTTCCAGAGCTGCATCATTGTAAGCGGCGTAGAATTAACGGGAAAATAACCGGAATCCGGTATAAAGCAGATCTGTGCCTTGATTTCCGGATTGTCCCAGACCGGCTCTCCGTCAATCAGAATACTTCCCCTGTCCTGCTTCAGTACACCGGCAATCAGACGCAGCAACGTGCTCTTCCCTGCGCCATTTGTTCCTACCAGACCGAAAACCTCTCCGTCCGCGATCGCTGCAGTAACCTCATGAACAGCCTGAATGTCACGGAACGCTTTTGAAAGATTTGTTAATTCAAGCATCGCTGCTCCCCTCCATAGATTTCATCGACAAGGCGGATACTGTCCTCACGGCCAATACCAATCTCTTTTCCTTCACGCAGACATCCCCGCATCTTTTCCTTCCACAGCTTCTGTTTCTGCTTCGCAAGGGCGGAGAAATCACCGGATACGAAATTTCCTCTGCCCTTTACCGTGTAGATGTAGCCCTCCTTCTCCAGGACGGTAAAGGCCTTCTGAATCGTATTCGGATTGATCGACAGCTCCTGTGCCATCTGGCGAACGGAGGGTATCTTCTCATCCGGCTGCAGAACCCCCTTAAGGATCAGCATCTCATAATGCGAAACAATCTGCTCATAGATCGGCCGCCGGTCCTGATAATCAATCGCAACCAATACCTTCTCCTCCTCTCTGACAGAATTCGCGTGTATATGGTGTACTATATTCCTTAGTACACTATACGTCAAGTACAATCCGGCAGTATGGTAAAAAGGCGAGATTTCATAGCCCTGTCGTCAGTATTTCCATCGGCCAGGACAGGATTAAAGTTACTATAAACAAAAAATACAATAAACACCACGAAATACAAAAAGCTTCCCGCAGACATAATAAAGTGCCACGGAAAGCTATTTATTACAATATGCTTATTTTTCCATTATTGTTCTTCAGGAACCTGAAGCCCCAGCTCATCGAGCTGCTTCTGGTCTACCCTGGATGGAGCCTCTGTCATCAGATCCGATGCGTCCTTAACCTTCGGGAAGGCTACGACGTCACGGATGTTGTCTGTCTGTGCCATGAGCATGATCAGACGGTCAAGTCCGTAGGCAAGACCAGCATGCGGCGGTACACCGTATTTGAATGCAGTCAGAAGGAATTTGAAATTCTCCCATGCCCGCTCCTTTGTAAAGCCGAGCACCTCGAACATCTTCTCCTGAATATCATCCTGATGGATTCGGACAGAGCCGCCTCCGATCTCCACACCGTTAAGTGTAATGTCATACGCCTTTGCGCGGACGGAACCCGGATCCGTGTCGATTCTGTCCCAGTCCTCTTCCATCGGCATGGTAAACGGGTGATGCATCGCCATGTAGCGGTTCTCTTCATCGGACCACTCCAGAAGCGGGAATTCAACGATCCAAAGGAAGTGGTAGTCATCCTTCCGGACAAGGCCGAGAGTATCACGGAAGTGCAGACGCAGCTGACCAAGCACATTCCACACGATCTTGTTGAGGTCTGCCGCAAAGATCAGGAGATCTCCCTTCTCACCCTGCATAGCCTGGATCAGTGCCTTTTCCTGCTCCTCTGTCATAAACTTTGCAAAGGATGACTTCACGGAGCCGTCATTCTTAAGCTGGATATAGGCAAGACCGCCAGCACCCATGCCTCTCGCGATTTCCACAAGCTTGTCAATCTGCTTGCGTCCCATGTCTCCCTGGCCCTTCACATTGATACCGCGCACGGAACCATCCTTCAGGGCAAGTGCATTCTGGAATACCGGGAAATCAAAATCTCTGACCACATCAGATACATCTACAAGCTCAAGTCCGAAACGAACATCCGGTTTATCGGAGCCAAAGCGGTTCATGGCCTCAATCCAGGGCATACGCTGAATCGGTGTTGGCACATCGATATTCAGTGTTTTCTTGAACAGATATTTCAGGAACCGCTCATTTACATCGATGACATCATCGACATCCACGAAGGAAAGCTCCATATCGATCTGCGTGAATTCAGGCTGACGATCGGCACGGAGGTCCTCATCACGGAAGCATCTGGCAAGCTGAATGTAACGGTCATAGCCGGAACACATCAGCAGCTGCTTGAAGAGCTGCGGAGACTGCGGCAGCGCATAAAAGCTGCCCGGATGAATACGGCTGGGAACCAGATAGTCCCTGGCACCCTCCGGAGTGCTCTTTCCGAGCATCGGTGTTTCAATCTCCATAAATCCTTCATTGTGGAAAAACTCACGAGTGTAATATGCGACATCAGAGCGAAGCTTCATCTTCTTCTGAAGGTCCGGACGGCGAAGGTCCAGATAACGGTACGCCAGACGGATTTCGTCTTTTGTCTTGCTGTTCTCCTCGATCGGGAATGGCGGAGTTTCGGATTCAGACAGAATTCTCAGATAATTTACCAGTACCTCCATGGTACCTGTTGCAAGCTTTTCGTTTACAGCACCCTCACGTCTGCGAACAGTACCTCTGACCGCAATGACAAACTCAGAACGAAGCTTCGTCGCCTTGTTGAAGCAGTCTTCCTCTGTCTGATTGCTGTCAAAGATCAGCTGCATAATACCGGAACGGTCCCGCAGATCTACAAAAATGATGCCACCCTTATTCCGGCTCTTCTGCACCCATCCCATCAGCGTCACTTCGCTGCCGATCATATCCTCGGTCACCTCGGCGACTCTGCAGGTACGTTTCATACCCTTCATACTCTCTGCCATTTTCCTAGTCTCCTTGCAATTTAATATAAAGAATCAATATTTATAGCCATACATCCTGAAACTGACGACATGAAAATCACCAGTAAAGGAAGCCTGTCAATGTCTACAAAAAGACAGGACTTTCATTGCACATTGTCAGAGCATTATCGGCTGTTAAAAGATTTATCCGGGCACTATCGATGAAGTAAAAAGCGAGGACTGTCTGACGAAGGCGCCTTGGCGCCTGAGGAGTTCCGCAGCTTCAAAGACCAGGATAAATCTTTGTTACAGCCGGTTTGCGAATGACGACAGTGCTATGAAAGCCCTGTCTTCCACACTTAGTTTGCAAAAACTTCTTCGATCTCCGTATAACCTTCTTCCGTGAGCTGGTCCTTCTGGAACTTCTTGTTCTTCTTCATAACGAGCAGATTCACGGTCTTCCCCTCTGCTCTCTCCTGCATCGCTTTGCGGACGATTTCCTGAATCTTTTCAGAGGAGCATTTTTTCTCGACGAGATAAGCCTTCTTCACGGCAGACCCCGGAACCTGGAAGCCTCTCTCCAGAAGAAGCATGATGATCCGTTCAAATCCAATGGAAAATCCCACTGCCGGTACGCTCTGTCCGATGAACTTTCCTACCATCTCATCGTATCTTCCGCCGCCTCCGACGGATCCGCCGTACTCATCCATGGAAATTTCAAAAATAGGACCGGTGTAATAGGACATGCCCCGCACAAGCGTCGGATCAAAGGCCATGCGGAAATCTGCAGTTCTGACAGCCTCTACACTGTTGATAATGGTGATCAGGTCATCTGCATAGACCGGATTCAGAAATCCGTCAAGCTTCTCCTTTGCCGTCTGCACCCCTGCGGCATCCGGTGTAATAATGCGGAAAAGCTCGAGATATTTATCGACAGAATCCTTTGCATAGCCGGATTCGATCAGTTCCTTCTCCACGCCCTCCATTCCGATCTTGTCCATCTTGTCGAGGATGATGAAAACCTCGTCATAGGATTCCTCCGGAAATCCGCTGTAGGCGGCCATAGCCTTCAGGATGCGGCGGTCATTAATGCGGATTGTAAAATTGTGGAAATCCAGCTTTCCCAGAAGTGTTGTCGTTGCAAGGATCAGCTCAATCTCCGCCAGGTAGGAGGACTCTCCCAGAATATCGATATCACACTGTCTGAACTGACGGAACCTGCCCCTCTGCGGACGATCTGCGCGGAATACGTTGCCGGTCTGAAGCGCCTTGAAGGGACTTGGAAGCTCACTGGCATTGTTCGCATAAAAACGGGAAAGAGGAAGCGTCAGATCATAGCGCAGTCCGCTGTCTACCAGATCCGCCTCCGTCTTTGCTTCAGAGAGCTTCAGCTTCTCTCCTCTCTTCAGAACTTTAAAAATGAGCTTTTCATTTTCGCCGCCCTGCTTGCTGTTCAGATTCTCGATATGCTCCACACAGGGTGTCTCGATCGGTGTAAATCCGAATTTTGAATAGGTATCATTGATCAATCCGATGACATAATTGCGGATTTCCATCTCACGGGGAAGGATATCCTTCATGCCGGTCACTGGCTTCTTTGTAAGCTTCATAATTTTTTCCAAACTCCTCTCACTTCCGGCCGTACCTCAGGCATGGAAACCCTGCCATCCGGACTCCTGTGCAGAACCCGCTGGAATGCCAGAAAAACTCTCAGGTCGTATTTCTCTACTTCTTCGATCATCATCTGCATCGCCGTCTCCGGTGGAAACGCTCTGCGATAGGGCCGATCCTGAATCAATGCACAGAATACATCACAGACACGGAGAATGCAAGCCCCGAGGGGGATATTGGGGCCCTCAAGGT
>JAJGAH010000135.1 GCA_020844525.1 Eubacterium sp. | reverse complement strand
CTCCTCTGCAGCCCCCTGCCTTGACAAGGTCCGGCCGAGAACCTTCAGCTTCTTCTGCTCCGATCCGATCACCCGCTGGGTAATCAGACTTTTCCCAAGATCATCCAGAACCGGCAGCGCACTGCCGCCCACCTTTTCAAATACTCTCCAGGCAAGCCGGTTAAAGCTGAGGACATCCAGATTCAGCATGCCCTTCCTGGGATG
Source organism: Eubacterium sp. (assembly GCA_020844525.1). GTDB lineage: Bacteria > Bacillota > Clostridia > Lachnospirales > Lachnospiraceae > Bilifractor. The sequence continues at coordinate 6,594 of JAJGAH010000135.1, read as the reverse complement.
CATCTGCACGATTTCCTTCTGAGTCTGCATGGTGAACTGCTCCGGAACGATGACCAGAAACTGCTGCTCCGGTTCCCGCATGGATTCTTCTATGATTTCACGATAAATCTGATAGGATTTTCCGGCACCGCTGCTGCCTGCGATAAATGCAAGAGACATCTGAACCCCTCCACAACCTGTTCTTCTGACAAAATATATCCTTCGGTCACATACCTGTTAAAAGTATAATACAAAAAAGGGCTGTGGAGAAACGAATAAATCGCTTTTTCACAACCCTGTATCAACGCAGGCAATGATTTTCTGCCATTCTAAGGCCTGTCCTATTACGTATTAACCGAAATTAAATTGATTTGTTGTGTTTACTGTGAAGTTATATTATATTTACTATAAAGGAAGTTTCCATGGATAAAACATCATGTTTACCTATACGATAAATATCTATATCATCAGAAGTCCAGGCTGGAATAATCCCCTTCAGAATATGTATTATACTACCGAATCCTTACATCAAATAAAGGGTGGTGAAAACAAATGGCGGGAACCGAGAATAAAGAAATAAACGAATTAAAAGACTGCCTGGTGAAAAAGCTTTCACCTTTAAAAATATATTTATTTGGGTCGTTTGCTGAAGGAAAACAGAGCAATACCAGTGATTATGATTTTTATATAATCGTTAACGACAGAGCCGGCCATAACGTAAATGATCTTACTACAGAAGCTTACAAATCTGTACGCAGAGTAAAAAGACGGCCTGTTGATATAATTGTTAATACTCAGTCACACTTCGATGAGCGAAAAGACATTCCGTCTATTGAATATGACGTAAACCATAAAGGAATTATAATATATGAATGATGTACTCCAGGAATGGCTCAAATACATAGAACAGGATCTTTCTGTTGCCAAACACCTTTATGACAAATTTTACCCCAAGCCATTTGAAATCATCTGCTATCATTGTGAACAGGCAGCTGAAAAAGCGGTTAAAATGTTGATTGTTAACAAAGGTTCACAAGGAGGGCTCCCGCGGTCACATGATATTTCTTTTCTTCTGAACCAAATAAATCATATGTATTCTATTCCTGATGAATACTATGATTATGCCGACACTCTTTCTAAATACGGGGTGGCAGCAAGATATCCTAACGAGCTTTTTCTCGACGATTTTGATGCTATGGAGGCAATAAAATATTCAGAAAAGATCGTATCATGGGCAAAATCCCAATTAAACGATTAGATGCCGCAATCCCCCGAAGATTCATTCTACGGGGGATTTTTTATCCGAAAATAACTTTGAACAGTATTAATATAAGGTTGTGGTCCGCTGCCTGCCGGAATATCTGCGCAATTCACTTGTACAATCATCCATAGCTGCGTGAAAAGCTATCTGATCGCCGTTTTTATTGAGTTTTCATAGAACAGATCCCATTATTTTTACCAATTTATTCCTTAAGATCTTTGCCGGCCTTTGCCCTGGCAGCAGCAAGCAGAATTTTCAGCTCCTCCGTATCAAAGGAATATTTTTTGCCGCAGTAATGGCAGGCGAGCTCCACCGGTTTTCCCTCATCAATCATATCCTGCAGCTCTTTGGCACCGATGCTGAGCAGCACCTTCATGACACGCTCTCTGCTACAATTGCAGTAAAATTCTGTCGGCATGGTATCGAGAAGCTCCAGCTCCATATCACCGAGAATCCTCTGTAGTATTTCCTCCGGTGAGAGTCCCTCTTCCAGAAGCTTTGTCACAGAGTGGACCTGCTTCAGGCTGGCTTCCAGCTTGTTCACCGTCTCTTCCGTATACCCGGGCATCAGCTGGATCAGGAATCCTCCTGCCTGCTTCACGCTCTGGTCCGGATTTACCAGAACACCGAGTCCAACTGAGGAAGGAACCTGCTCGCTGGTTGCAAAATAATTGGTCAGGTCCTCTGCGATCTCGCCGCTGAGAAGCTCTACCTGGCTGGAATAGGGCTCACCGAAAGCCTGGTCCCGCACCACCGTCAGGGTGCCTCTGCCCACAGCATTTCCCACGTCCAGCTTACCCTTGTATTTCGGCGCGTTCCATACGTTCGGATTGTATACAAATCCCTTTACCCTGCCCTTAGCGTCAGCGGTAACCGTGAGACCCTGCATCGGACCGTCACCCCGGATTGTCATGGTCATCAGATCATCCTCGCCCTTCAGCATAATACCCATCATGGCGCCTGCGGTCAGCAGACGCCCCAGCGCAGCCGTGCAGACCGGGCTGGTCTGATGAATCTGTCTGGCCTGTTCCACCAGATTCCTTGTCGTTGCCGCAAAGGCGCGGATCTGTCCTCCGCAGGCAGTCGCACGCACAATATAATCCATATGGTCCTTCTTCCATTCTGTCATGTCAGTCACCTTTTCATCCTTATTCTGAAGTTCTCTGCTCACTTTATTTATTATCCTTCCCTTAATATTACTTCTGACAGCTCAGCATTGTGCACCGGTCTGTATCGATTTCCCGTGTTCCCGCGCGACAATACAGATCCGCCCGGACTGCGCATCCGGCGCCTGATCGGTAAAGGCTTCATAAGCTCCCTCGTAGATCATGCCCGCTTCGCGAAGCAGGCGTACAATTGTTTCCAGAGGATATGCCTTCTGTACATGGACCTCCTCATATCTGCGGAACAGTCTCCCCTGCTCTGCATCCAGATCTATCTCTTCATCCGGATCATTTTCCCCGGTCTGCCCTATATCTGGAGCCGTTTCCTCTTTTTCCTCTTCCTCCGGAATAAAAAGCGTAAGCAGATATTCATTCAGGCACTGCTTCGGATCATAATGGTTTTCCCAGATAAAACTCCCGTTCTCCCGGTTTTCGGCAATGGTGGAATCCCCAATCCTGCAGTATTTTGCCGCCATATTCATATCGAAAACAAACAGCCCGCCGGGATCCAGATAGTTGTTCACCAGACGGAACACCTTCAGCAGGTCCTCTTCTGTCAGAATGTAGTTCATGCTGTCGCATACGCTGACAATGGCACGCACGGTCCCATACAGCTCGAACGCACGCATATCCTGCTGCAGGTACAGAATATCATGGCCGGACTGATATTTTTTGTCCTGTGCGACCTCCAGCATCTCCACTGACTGATCAATACCGATCATGTCATAACCGGCTTCAGCAAGAAGCTCCGTCATGCTTCCCGTTCCACAGCCCAGCTCACAGACCAGCCCATCGGAAATGCCGTGCTTTCTGAGCAACCCGGTCAGATACCTGCACCATGACTCATAATCGATATTGTCCATAAACATGTCGTATACCGATGCAAAGCTTTCATATGCGCTCAAAGTTCAGTCCTCCACCCTGTGATACATTTTTCGCAACGCACAAAAAGATTACGCCTGCAAATATATCATAAAAAACGCGTAAGTACAAAAAGCATATGAGTATAAAACGTCTAAGTAAAAAAACGTATAAGTATAAAAAGGCCTCATGTACAGCACGGCATTTATACGATGCTATACATGAGGTCACCTTGTCCGTAACGAACGTACCGGTTACTTGAACTGGTTGGTCTTCTCATCATAATGATAATTCACCTCTGCCAGCCTCTCCATAAGCAGCTTCCTGTCCACATTCTCCGCTTCACAGAATTCATCAAGACTGGAATACTGATCACGCAGTCTCATATTTACAAAACTCAATAACATTGCAGGATCCCTTGGCATCATGTCTGTTATCCTCCTTTATTCTGATCGCTGATATGTCCATGGCCGGTAAATTACCGTTCCCGCCTGGCAGAATACTGATTACTTGTCATTATAGAGGATGACGAGAAAAAATTCATTGTATTGTCTGCCAATCTTCAGAGATGTTTTTCCCTGATTTTTGTTCACTCTGCAGAGAATGCACATGGCAGGCAGATCCTCTTACGAGGAAACTGCCTGCCTCAAGGTTTGCATCTGCAGAGAATCCGCCTGCACAATTCATTCCGCTGATGTCATATCGGCTTCAGACATCAGGCTGTGGCAGAATCGTCCACAACCTCAACCTGCGGCCGTACATTTGCCTCCAGTTTTCCATTGGATCCAACATCAATCACAATGGTGTCGCCTTCATGCACATCTCCGGTCAGAATCAGCTTTGCAGAGAGGGTCTCCACATTCTTCTGCACGAATCTCTTCAGCGGACGAGCGCCGTATACCGGATCGTAACCTCCATTCACAACAAACTGCTTTGCAGCAGCCGTGAGCTCGATCTTCAGCTGCTGATCTGCCAGACGCCTGTTCAGATCTTCGATCTGCAGATCCACGATATGACTGATATTATCCTTCGTAAGCGGACGGAACATAATGATCTCGTCCAGCCTGTTCAGGAATTCAGGACGGAAGTGGGCGCGAAGATCCTTGTGTACCATTTCCTGCGCTTCCTTGCTGATCTGTCCGTTTGGTTCAATGCCATCCAGCAGATACTGCGATCCGATATTCGATGTCATGATCAGAATTGTATTCTTGAAGTCAACGGTTCTGCCCTGAGAATCTGTGATTCGCCCGTCGTCGAGTACCTGCAGCAGCACATTGAATACATCCGGATGCGCCTTTTCGATTTCATCAAAAAGAACAACCGAATACGGTTTTCTCCGTACTGCCTCTGTCAGCTGTCCGCCTTCCTCGTAGCCTACATATCCCGGAGGAGCTCCGATCAGACGGGACACAGAATACTTCTCCATGTACTCGCTCATATCGATACGGACCATATTGTTCTCATCGTCAAAAAGCGTTGCGGCAAGGGTCTTCGCAAGCTCTGTCTTGCCGACACCGGTAGGTCCGAGGAACAGGAACGAACCGATGGGCTTTGTAGGATCCTTGATACCAGCCTTCGAACGGATAATTGCGTCCGAAACCTTCTCAACGGCCTCATCCTGTCCGACGACTCTCTTATGCAGCTCGTCATCCAGATGCAGGATCTTCTCCCTTTCTCCCTGTGTCAGCTTTGCCACCGGAATGCCGGTCCAGCGGGACACAATCGTTGCGATTTCGTCCTCATCCACAGCCTCATGCACAAGCTTCAGGCTGTTGCTGTTGATCTTGTTCTCTTCATTCTGCAGCTCCTTCTCCAGCTTCGGCAGTTCACCGTACTGCAGCTCAGACATCTTTGCAAGGTCTCCCTGCCGTTCCGCGAGCTCCATCTTCTTGTGAACTTCCGCAATCTGGTCACGGATCTTTGCCGGACGGTTCACGGCGTTCTTTTCATTTTCCCACTCCGCATTGAGGACCTTCAGCTTGTCCTCATTGTCCGCCAGCTCTTTCTTTACCGTCTCCAGACGCTCCTTGCTGAGTGTGTCTGTCTCCTTTTCCAGAGACATCTTGTCAAGCTTGAGCTGCAGATTTCTGTGCTCCAGCTCATCAATCTCCTCAGGTTTGGAGTCCTTTTCTGTCTTGATCTGGGCACATGCCTCATCAATCAGATCAATGGCCTTGTCCGGAAGGAACCGGTCCGTAATGTAACGATTGGACAGCGTTGCAGCTGCGATCAATGCGTTATCTGTGATACGAACCCCATGATAGGTCTGGTAATTCTCACGAAGGCCACGAAGGATGGTGATGGTCTCATCCACAGTGGGCTCATCCACCATAACTCTCTGGAAACGACGCTCCAGAGCGGCATCCTTTTCGATGTACTCACGATACTCGTTGAGCGTTGTCGCACCGATACAGTGCAGTTCACCTCTGGCCAGCAGCGGCTTCAGAAGGTTGCCCGCATCCATGGAGCCCTCCGTCTTGCCTGCACCGACGATCAGATGCAGCTCATCGATGAAGAGAATGATCTTGCCCTCGCTCTTCTTCACTTCATTCAGAACAGCTTTCAGCCGTTCCTCAAATTCACCACGATATTTCGCGCCGGCGACCAGTGCGCCCATGTCCAGAGAAAAAATAGTCTTGTCTCTGAGGGATTCCGGGACATCACCCTTGACAATACGCTGTGCCAGCCCCTCTACAACTGCGGTCTTGCCGACACCGGGTTCACCGATCAGCACCGGGTTGTTCTTTGTCTTTCTGGAAAGAATCCGAATGACATTCCGGATCTCATCATCACGTCCGATGATCGGATCCAGTTTCTGGTCTCTTGCCTTCTCTACCAGGTCCTCGCCATACTTTCTCAGGCTGTCGTAGGTCTCCTCCGGGTTATCGGAGGTTACCTTCTGATTTCCTCTCACGCTCTGCAGCGCCTGAAGAAAACGATCCACCGTGATACCATTCTGACGGAACAGCTCCTTCATCGAAGGACTCGGATGACGGAGCATGGCAAGGAACAGATGCTCGACGGATACATATTCGTCTCCCATCTTCTTTGCCTCATTCTCCGCATAATTCAATGTATAGTTCAGATACTGTCCGACGTATGGCTGTCCGCCTTGTACCTTGACTCTCTTATTAATGGCAGCCTCAACTTCATTCCGGAAAAGATTGGCATCAATGCCCATCTTCTCAATCATCTGAAGGATCAGGCTGTTCTCCTGATTCAACAGGACATACAGCAGATGCTCCTGCTCAATTTCCTGGTTGCCGAAATCCATTGCTGTTTTCTGCAGCGAATTGATGGCTTCCAGCGATTTTTGTGTAAATCTGTCGG
>JAJGAH010000134.1 GCA_020844525.1 Eubacterium sp. | reverse complement strand
GTATCATTCTGGATGGCGGCGTTGTGTACTGCGATCCTGAGGGAAAACGAATCAGGGAGAATTTTCTCACAGAGGTTTCCTTTGCCAAATATGCCTGCTTCCGGGCAGGACTGCAAAGCAGAGAAAACGCGCGTCTTTGCATTTTTGATGAAAAGATGCGTAAGGAGCGGGAGAGGGATATATTTGTCGAGGAACATCTGGATGAGGCCATTTAGAAGGGGGAGATTGTTCCCTATTATCAGCCGCTGGTTGGGAGCCTGAGCAGGAATACGGTCGGCTTTGAGGCGCTGGCGAGATGGAAGGATCCGGAACGGGGTATGATTTCTCCGGCGGATTTTGTACCGGTACTTGAGAAGACAAACCGGATTGCAAAGCTGGACCTGTGTATGTTAAAGCAGGTGTGCAGGGATATCAGCCTGCATCCGGAGGTCTTTTCTGATGAGATTTTTGTAACTATCAATCTTTCCAGGTCTGATTTTCTTTGTATGGATGTGATGGGGGAGATCGAGAAGATTATGCCCCCCCTATGGTTTTCCGGCGAACCGGGTACAGTTTGAGATTACAGAGTCTGCCATTGCAGACTCACCGGTTATCAAGGAGACTGTGCAGAGGATGCACCGCAAGGGATACAGCATCTGGATGGATGATTTTGGAACCGGACAGTCAGCACTCTATTCGCTCAGTGATATTCCATTCAGCGGGATCAAGCTGGATCAGTCGTTTTTCCGGAAGCTGGAAGAGAGCAGCAGGCAGGGGATCATTATTCAGACGATTGTGGAGCTGAGTCATAAGATGGGATTCCTGATGATAGCAGAGGGTATTGAGAGCGCAGATGGATGCAGGTATGCCCAGAATTGGGGTGTCAACTTCATTCAGGGTTATTATTTCAGCAAGCCCCTGCCTCTGCAGGACCTGCTGGAGAGCCCGTTTGTGCACAGACTGACGGGCAGGAGGGATGTTCTGCTATATCGTCCCGCTGCCAATATTCTGCTGTTCCGGCCGATGGAAAGAAGTTTTTATTCGAAGGAGAGAGAACCGCTTCTGTTTGGGAAGGCCGTCCTGGAATGGAATGGCAGGCAGATCCTGTTCCTTCGTATGAGTGAGGGAATTCAGGAAGTGATGATGCCATATCTTCGGGAAGTGGATATGAACAATAAGGAATTGATTCCTGACCTGCCGTTTTTCCAGCCGCTATATGAGCGCATGCAGCAGGCAGACGGGGTCAAAGATGTCGTTGACTTTCCGTTACAGATTGGTCAGAAGCATTTTCATGCGCAGATTACGCTGCTGACAAGGGGGCAGGAAGATGCCATATATGTATTTGCGCTTACCAATTATGGCATAGAAAATCCAGTTTAAACTGCACAGCACATCTGTTTCAGGATTGAGAAATCCAGGATTGAGAAAAGACTCGCCGGTTATTTGATGACCGCCGGGTCTTTTCTTTTTTCAGACCATCCCCATGCTGCGCAGCAGCCAGATCCAGAAGGTCAGGGTGAATACGCTGCCAAGTGTAGTGATCATCACGATGCCGGAGGACACAGTGCCCTCGTGGTTCATATTTTTTGCCATGACATAGCCGGCGACGGTGCTTGCAGAGCCCAGCATGATCAGGGCTGCAATAAGTTTCTCCTTTCGGAATCCGAGCCATACTGCCGCTGGAAGAAAGAGGGCAGTGAAGCCGATCAGCTTCAGGAAGGACCCTGTCAGAATCGGAGCGAGCCGGCCGCGGATTTCACGGAACTGCAGGCTTGCACCCATTGCCAGAAGTCCCATCGGACTTGCCAGGCGGCCGATGTAGATGATGGTGGTCTGAAGCATGTCAGGCATTTTCCATCCGGTTATTGCCCAGGCAAAGCCCAGAAGAATGCCCCAGATGATGGGATTGGTGAGAATACCCCGCAGGGCGCTTTTCAGTCGTTTCCGGTCCAGACCTTCTCCGCTTCCGTTCATCAGGGAAAGAACCAGGACCGCCATCACATTATACAAGGGCACGCTGCCGAGCATCATCAGGGAGCCCATGCTGGCTGTTCCATAAATGTTCTCTATATAGGCCATGCCAAGAAGGGAAGCGCTGCTCCTGTAAGATCCCTGCACGAATTCGCCGCGGACATCCCTGTCACGGAAGATAAAGGAAACCAGGACGGCGATGCCGATGCTGATGAGTGTTGCAAGGAAACAGAACAGCACATATTCTGCGTCCCAGACCTCTGCGAAATCTACCGAATCCAGCTGTGAGAACAGACTGACCGGCAATGCAATTTTAAACACAAAGGTATTCATCTTCCCGGCAAAGGATTCGTCAATGATACCTGTCCTTCGGAAAAAATAACCCAGCATCATTACCAGAAAAATGGGAAGGGTTGCATTCATACTAAAGATCAGATTGGACATGGGATTTTCTTTCTTCTCCTGATTTGTCACATAGTTTTCAATTCTGTTTGATTTTTTTGGTGGTGCTTCAATTGGCGGACAGGAATATTGCTCTTGTTGTTTTCATGTCGTGCATTATCAGATATATTCTTCGAGCTTTTCCTGATCCAGAATGACCAGAGTCTGCCCCTCGTTCCGGATAATGCCTTCCTTCACCATCGCACTGATCTCCCTTGAGAGGGAGGGACGGGTGACATTCAGGTAATCGGCCATTTCCTCGCGCGGCATGACACGGACCCGGTTGCCACTGCCCTGCCGTTCAATGAGCAGCCGTGCGATCTTCTCACGTATACTCGGACTTCCAAGAATGCGAAGCCGTCTGTTCATCGTATAGGCCTTCGAGGCGAACATCATCAGCTGATTCCGCACCATCCGGTCTGCGCTCTGCATGTATTTCTTATCGCACTGGTCAGAAAGCAGGGATGCATTTACAAAAAGGATCGCTGTCGGCTCCAGCGTTTCTGCATACATGTCGTAGGATGGCAGGTGCTTGAAGACATAAACCTCTCCAAAGGTATCCCCGGGATCGGTAATTCTGGAGAGAATCATCCGCTTTCCGCTCAGGGTATTCTGGGCAATGACGAGATTTCCCCTGATCAGAAGCATGATATCCGTCGGCTTGTCCGATTCATCAAAAATCTGTTCCCCCTTACGGAACTGCTGTGTCCGGAGGTAGCTGCTGTCCAGAAGCTGCTGAAGCTGGTCCTCCGTGAGACCCTGGAACAGATAACTTTTTTTCATGATATTGATGCAGTCAGAACGTAATTTTACTGGTATTCTCTCCATATCTGACCCCTTGTCTCCTATTTTTCAGAAAAATCTTCTGCAATCCTTCTTCATTAATAGGCTAATAATAAAATTTAAAATCCCCTGTCTGTCCACGTCGGACGCAGGGGATGAATGAACGATCAGGTGTAATTTCAGCTGCAAAGCTCCGCGACGATTTTGCTGATAGTCTTTCCGTCAGCCTTTCCCTTGAGTGCGGGCATGACATTCTTCATGATCTGTCCTTTGTTCTTTGTGGCGAGAACGTCCGCAAACTTTGTCTGCAGTACTTCACGGATCTGGTCCTCAGACATCATCTTCGGTGCATATTCGCTGATGATATCAAAGCGGGTCTTATATTCCGCTTTTAAATCCGCTCTGGAATCCGGGCAGCTCTCATACTGCTCCTTTGCTGCGCGCAGCTCCTTCATGATGGCACGGTCTGTGATATCCTCCGTGATGTTGTCACGGCTGCCCTCATCAATGGCAATCTTCTTTGCTCCGGAAACCAGTGCGGCAATGGTATCTTTTCTGACCTTGTCACGGGCCTTCATGGCCGCGATCATGTCTTTCTGTAATTTTTCAAACTGCATTATTAAACACCTCTTTTCGCATCCAAGTATAGCACGGTTCTTTGCATGTCTGCAACGCAAAGTCCATAGCGCTGTCGTCGTTTGCAAACCGGTTGTAACGGCCGCTAATGCTCCGACAAATGGGCTATGGAATCCCTGTCCGCGTGAAGCCTGGCAAATGGCCAGGATTAAAATTAAAAATATTTAGATAAATATCCTGAAATATATTGACAGGGCTTTTGCACAGGGGTATAGTAACCCTCGAAGCAAATAGATAAAATTATTTAACTAAATAATTTAAACAATGTTGGGAATTGTATAAGAACACGGTGCAAAGGAGCGGAACGATGGATACATTTGAGAAGGTTAAGGAAATTATTATCGATACCCTGAGCTTTGATGGAGATGAGATTAAGCCGGAATCTGATTTTTTCAAGGACCTGAAGGCGGATTCTCTGGATGTGGTGGAATTGATGATGGCTGTTGAGGAGAACTTCGGCATTACTGTGCCGGATGAGGAACTGCCGAATCTGCACACGGTGCAAAGCGTTGTGGATTATATCAATGCACATAAGGAAGACTGATTGCTGAGGCAGAGGGGTTTCCGCTGGAAGGGTATTTTCCTGTGGCAGTTGTGCGCCGGGTATGGAGGTTTGTAATGAGTTATTCAGTAGATGAACTGCAGGCACTGATGATGGGGTTTCAGAAATCGGGTCTTAGCAGGTTCAGGTACACGACCCAGGATGGGACGCTGGAATTGAGAAATGAAGCGGTATGCAGGGCGATGGCGTCAGATCAGGAACTCCTCCCGCAGTCCACACCTGCTTCCCATTCTGCAATAGTCCCGGGTCAGAGTGATGAGAGGGCAGAGCAGACGGTTTCTCTGAAGGGAGACAATGGGGAGCCGAAGGAGTCTGTACCAGAGAAGGCATCTGCATCGGAGGCGGAAAAGCTGGTTCAGATCAGGACACCGCTGGCAGGTATTTTTTACCGTGCTTCAAAACCGGGAGAGAAGCCCTATGTGGAAGAGGGGCAGAAGGTAAAAAAAGGAGATGTTGTCGGTCTGGTGGAGGCAATGAAGATGATGAATGAAATTGCTGCCCCATGTGATGGTGTCATTCATGAAATCCTGGTCGACGATGCAAGCTTTGCTGCGTATGATGCAGTCTTAATCACGATGGAGGAGTGCTGAGATGTTCCGGAAGGTACTGATTGCAAACCGGGGAGAAATCGCAATGCGGATTCTCAGATGCTGTCAGGAAATGGGCATTGATACTGTAATCGCCTTTTCTTCGGAGGACAGGGATTCTCTTCCGGTCCAGTTCGCGACGGAATCTGTCTGTATCGGGCCTGCACCGGCAGCGGCGAGCTATCTGAATCAGGATGCGCTGATTGCGGCAGCGAAGGAGTATCAATGCGAGGCAATCCATCCTGGATATGGCTTTCTTTCCGAGAATGCGGATTTTGCAGAAAAATGTGAGAGTAATGGCATTGCTTACATTGGTCCTTCCTCCCGGATGATTCGTGACATGGGTGACAAGCAGAGTGCCAGGGCGCTGATGAAGAAGCACGGTGTACCCGTTGTTCCGGGGTCAGAGGGAATCCTGAAGGACTGGAAGGAGGCGGCGCAGATCGCGGAGAAGGTCGGCTATCCGGTGCTGCTGAAGGCTACGGCAGGCGGAGGCGGACGCGGCATGCGCACGGCCTTTGATGCATCAGAAATCCAGAATGCCTATGAAAGTGCACAGGCAGAGGCACTTTCTGCGTTTGGCGACGGATCGCTCTATCTGGAGAAGCTGATCCAGCATCCCCACCACATTGAGGTACAGATTCTCGGTGATACCAAAGGCAATCTGATCCAGCTTGGAGAGCGTGACTGCTCCATGCAGCGCAGAAACCAGAAGCTGCTGGAGGAATCACCGGCCAGAATCCTGACACAGAAGCAGCGGGACGCCATTCACAAGGCTGCGTTGCGGGCGGCAAAGGCAGTGCATTATGTGAGTGCCGGCACGGTGGAGTTTGTGCTGGACCGGGAAAATAATTTTTACTTTATTGAAATGAACACCCGGATTCAGGTGGAGCATCCGGTCACAGAGGCAGTCACCGGTGTAGATCTGATCCGGGAGCAGATCCGGATTGCGGCAGGGCTTTCTCTTGGCTATAAGCAGAGCGATATTCATCTGACTGGGCATGCAATCGAATGCAGGATCAATGCCGAGAACCCGGCAAGGAATTTTTCACCCTGTCCAGGGCGGGTATCCTTTCTGCATTTTCCAGGCGGGAATGGTGTGCGGATAGAAAGTGCCCTGTACAACGGAGCCATGGTGAGCCCCTATTATGATTCCATGGTTGCGAAGGTCATTGTACACGCTCCCGGCAGGCTGGAGGCGATCCGGAAGATGCGGGTCGCGCTGGAGGAGATGACCGTGGAGGGAATCGACACCAACATCGATTTTCTGTATCTGATCATGTACAACAATGATTTTATAACGGGAAATGTGGACACCGGATTTCTGGAGAAAAATACAGACGCAATTATCCGGTGGGGCGAGGAAAGCCGGAGAACATAAATGAGCAAAAGTATTCTGGGAACGGTATTGCTTGATGCAAAAATCAATACAGCAGATGGCATTTTTTTTGACAGAAGGAAGACACTTCTGGGATTCCGGAAAATGCGGCAGAAGAAAGGACGCCGGCGTATGGTCGGCGACCATCTGGCTGCGCTTTTTGATGGCGGTATTTTTCTTGAAGAATTCGAACCTGATCTGAAGAGCAATGATCCTCTGCAGTTTCCCGGTTATCATGAGAAGCTGGAGGAAAACAGGAACAGCACAGGGCATGCTGCGGGATGTGTTGCCGGTGTCGGAAGGATCGAAGGAATAAATGCTGTCGGGGCGGAGCTGAGCAGAAATTTTATGATGGGAAGCATGGGCAGCGCCGAGGGCGAAAAACTGACCATCGCCATAGAAGAGGCGGACAGGAGAAAGCTTCCGCTGATTATCTTTTCTGCCAGCGGCGGTGCGCGGATGCAGGAAGGGATGCTGTCTCTTATGCAGATGGCCAAGACCAGCGCGGCGG
>JAJGAH010000133.1 GCA_020844525.1 Eubacterium sp. | reverse complement strand
TATCATGCAGCATTTGCAGTAGCAGCATAAAGAATACCGCCAGCTGATTCATTCCTCAACTGACGGTATCCAATCACTTATTATTTTTCACTGTCCCCTTGACGGGTAGCACACCAAAATACGGGGGTGGTTTTTTGTGGTATTTTACCAAATATCGTCGCAGAAGTTCTATAGACCGGTCGTCATTCGCAAACCAGCTGTAACAAAGATTGATCCTGGTTCGTGTTGCTGCGGAACTCCTCAGGCGCTTCGCGCCTTCGTCAGACAGTCCTCGCCATTTCATGTACTGACAGCTTCGGATCAATCTTTTAACAGCTGGTATTGCTCTGACAAATGGTCTATAGAACCTCTGCTCCTCCTGTCTGTGACTGCCACTACGTTATTGCTTCTAATTCGATATAATTGACCATTGATGGATTGACAGTAGATTACTTATTTTGTCTGACAGGGTTTGAATCCGCATTTTAAAAATAGTAGAATGGTGCATATACTATTGGGATCTGGGGTCTAGGGATTCATACGAATGAAATTTACAGGAGGTGGGCAAAGATGAGTGAATCAGTCAGGGATTTTGGCAAGACCGGAAAAGGTGAAGAGGCGAATCTGTACACAATACGGGCGGGGCGTTATACCGCTTCTGTTTCGGATTATGGTGCTACGCTGGTTTCTTTTGTCATTGGGGACAAAGACGGTGGTAAGACCGATGTGGTCCTGGGATATGATGATGTAGCAGGATATGAGAAGCACGACTATTGCTTTGGCGCTACTGTGGGCAGAAACGCGAACCGCATCGCGAAGGCCGCTTTTACCTTGCACGGTGTTACATATCAGCTGGCAAAAAATGATGGGGAGAATAATCTGCACAGCGGTCCGGACACCTATTATTACCGTATGTGGAAAACGGATGGCATCTCTCCGGATGGCGCTTCTGTTTCCTTCAGGCTTGACACACCGGACGGGGATCAGGGATATCCCGGTGCATTCTCTGTAACGGTTACATACACTCTGGATGCTTCCGGCCGTCTTTCTATTTCGTATGATGCCGAATCCGATCAGGATACAATCTGTAATATGACCAATCATTCCTATTTCAATCTGAACGGGGATGGCAATGGAGACATTCTGGACCATAATCTGAAGATTTTCTCGGATCGCATCACGGAAATTGATGCCGGTACCATTCCAACAGGGAAATACATCCCCGTCGAAGGAACGCCTTTTGATTTCCGGAACGGAAAGTCTGTCGGCGCCGATATTAACGCTGATGATGAACAGCTCCGTTTTGGAAATGGTTATGACCACAACTTTGTATTTGCCATGGATAAGGGGCCTGTCCGCAAGCTGGCGGAGGTCATTTCTTCTGTGACCGGACTGCGGCTGGATGTCTACTCGGACCTTCCGGGTATGCAGCTCTACACAGGAAATTATCTGCAGAAGCATACCGGAAAATCGGGTCATGTCTATGACAGGCGGTGCGGTTTTGCGCTTGAAACACAGTATTTCCCGAACAGTATCAATATTGCGGACTTTACCAGCCCGGTTCTGCCTGCTGGGGAGAAATACCATTCTGTCACAACATACCAGCTCATCGATACAAATGCATAAACAGAAGATTTTCTTTTTCAGAAAAAACGGCCGGAGTGAGTATACTCCGGCCGTTTTCTTTGCTGTTCAGCAGCTTCGCATTACTGCTGTGCTTCTGACTGTTTTCGCGTTCCCGCCTATTATGTCCCAGTTCACTTCTCTGTCACATACTGCAAAAACGCCAGCAAGGTTAAGCATAGGATACTGTATTTTACAAAACATCTGCAAATGTCTGTACATACTTAAGAAAAAAATAATGCAATATCTCAGAATAGAAATGTTGTACTACAGCCATACGGAAAACCGAAACACGATACATCAGGACTGTGATGCTGTGCTGGTGGATTGTGATGCTGCGTCCTCAGTCTGAGGTTCCGGGTTGGTCACAGTTACCGTATGGTCATACCATTTTCCCTTTGTTCCGATCAGCGCAACCTGGAAGTCTTTGCCGATCGCCGGTACCGGAATGTCAAAGCCATATACATCTTCCGTTGTGCCATCGCTATAGGTAATGGTGTCTACGGTAGGCTCAATAAGCTTTGCGCCATCCTTCTGCGCATCTTCCTTTGTGCCCTCAAACAGATTGACGATGTTCTCGGAAACCAGGCTGACATGAATGGTCATTTTTCCGTTCTTCACGGTAAGCGTTCCTTTTCCGTCCTTTGTCTCATTTACCTTGAACATGGAGCTGTCAGTATTGAAATCCGCCGTATAGGTTCCGTCCGCCAGCGTGCCCGCCTGTGCAGCGGAGGAAGCTGCAGAAACTGTTTCCTGATCTGATGCGGCAGAGGAAGTGTCCTCTTTGGAGGCTGCTGCAGCGGATGATGTTGAGGCAGTGACCGGTGTGGAAGCAGTGGATGATGTGGATGCAGCCGCTGCCGAAGTTCCTGAGGCTGCCTTTGATGACGCGCTTCCGCAGCCGGCAAGCATTGAGGCTGTTAACGACATGGTACACAGGATTGCTGATGCTCTTTTTTTCATATTTTCTTCCTTTCTTTTCTTTGCAGGTTCAGATGTTTCAATTTTTACGTGTCATTTTTAAAAATAATGATGTCATGGTAAAAGATGTATAACTTTGAAATTGTCTTAAATGCTTATCTATCGAAAATCTATGCCAGTACGCATTTTCCGCTTTCGTGTGCTGCCTTCAGGATTTCCTGCATTCTCTGGTTGCAGGGTCCGATTTCTACGCCGGCATCGATAATCTGTGTGCAGGTTTGCACAGCATCAAGTGCCTGCTGCATAGCCCGGTCTGAAATCTCGTGGAAGGGTTTTTCTTCTATCACTTCGGATGCCAGCTGACGTGCGATCCGGTAATCCACGTCATTTGTATACAAAATACCTGCCACAAAGGGCCGCTTCTGTCTCTGGAGCTTCCGGTACACCGGTATGCCTGTTCCGCTGGAGGACAATACCAGTACCTCCGGCCTGCCCTTGATGCCGGGCAGTTCCACGCTTCCGAACAGTGGGTCAAAGGAGCCATTGTCGATATCGTAAAGTCTCTGTATCGTATCTCCCTTGAAAATATCCTCAGGCGGACCGCTCTTGAAAATCTTGTCCCCATGTACACACAGAATTCTGTCTGAGATTTTCATGGCCAGATCAATTTCATGCAGGGACATCACAACCGTGATGTTTTTCTGCTTTGCCATGGTCCGGAGAATGGACAGGAGCTTCAGCTTGTGCTTGATATCCAGGAAGCTGGTTGGTTCATCCAGGATGATGATATCCGGGTCCTGACAGATTGCCCTGGCCAGGAGGACTCTCTGCTTCTGACCGTCGCTGATGGCGTTAAAGTCCCGGCTGCCGATTTCCTGGGCCTGCACCGCCTTCATGGCATCCTCCACCTTCTGCTCATCCTCCTTTGTCAGCCGTCCCAGCCGTCCGGTATAGGGATATCTTCCGGTTGCTACAACATCGTGGCAGGTCATCAGCTCGGGATGCAGGCGGTCTGTCAGGACTACTGCCATCTTGGAGGAGAGATCCTTGTACGAATAGGAAGACAGGGTCTTCTGATCAAAAATAACCGTTCCGCTGATCAGGGAAAGCTGTCTTGTGATGCTTTTCAGAATCGTGGATTTTCCTGCTCCGTTCGGACCGATCAGCGTGACGATTTCACCCCGGTGAATCCCCAGATGGATATCGCGGATGACCGGATGACCATTGTATCCGACTGAAAGCCCATCCAGATGAAGATGCCAGGTATTTTCATTTAGTGCGTCATTCATGCTTTCTTCCTCTTCTGCATCCAGCTTCGCGCTATTCACGCTCTCTTCCTCTTCCGCATCCAGCTTCGCGCTATTCACGCGATCTTCCCCTTCTGTCTCCTGCTTTGCACTATTCACGCTCTTTTTCCCTTCTGTCTCCAGATCAGCATGAAGATTACAACCGGTGCGCCAAAAATGGCTGTTACCGTACTGATCTCAAGCTCTGTCGGTGCAAATGCGACCCTTGCGATCAGATCACAGGCCATACAGAATACGGCACCGCCGAGGAAGGCTGCGGGTATGACGACCACTGGTGACGCCGTGTGCAGCGCGCGCTTGATCAAAAAGGGAACTGCGATACCCACAAAGGAAATGGGACCGGCAAAGGCAGTCACGGTTGCAGACAGGATGCTGGAGAGCAGTATCAGTGCAATGCGGAACTGTTTTACATTTACGCCCATGCTCTGCGCATAGGCCTCCCCCAGCTGAAAGGCCCCGATCGGCTTCGCCATCAGAAAAACCAGCACCACGGCCACAGCAATAATGCCGCCGCCGACATAGACATTATCCCAGGTCATTCCTGAGAAGCTGCCTTGAGACCAGTTGTGCAGATTGGCAATATCTGAATCCGCGGCGAAGGTCACCAGGAGATTTGTCACAGCCGTGCAGATATACCCGATCATAATACCCGCGACCAGAAGGGCAGACATATTCCGGACCGTCCGTGAGACCAGCAGAATAAAGCCGGTCGAAAGCAGGGATCCGGCAAAGGCAGCGAGAATCATTGCCCAGGAGGAAATGGCGCCAACCCTGGCCACCACCAGAATCATGACAACCGCAACGATCATCTTGGCGCCGGAGGATATACCGAGCACAAAGGGTCCGGCAATCGGATTTTCAAAGAAGGTCTGCAGCAGAAAACCGGACAGGGACAACGCCCCGCCGAGAATTGCCGCCATCAGAATTCTGGGAAGACGGATCTTCCAGATAATATTCATGTCATCCGTCGTACCCTTCCTGAGAAATACCGCCCGGAGGATCCTGCCGACTGAAATATCAACATTTCCTGTATTGATATTGATCACGGTGACCAGCAGAAAAGCCACAGCCAGAATAACGAATACCAGTGTATACCGCATCCTGCGCTTCAGAATTTCCGCATGGTAGCTGGTTTCTGTGTTTTTTACAGTTTGTTGTATGGTGTTGTTCTCTCTTGTTTCCTGTTCCGGCATTTTTTCCTCTTATATAAAAGATATCAGATGAAGTCAGCGTCCAAAAATGTATGCACTTGAAATCGTTCTGATCTCAATCTCATCAGATAGGTTCCCATGAAAAAACAATTAATTCCTTCATTCATGCTCTCACGGCTGATTACAAAGAGAATCAGGATAATCTGGTCAGGAAGGTCATCTGCTTCTCATCGCCGCCTGTAACCATCAGATTTACGTCCCTGATGAACTGGCCGACCTTGTCCGTTGACTGATACATTTTTCTGTCGACCTGAAAAACATTTCCGTTCTTTACGGCCTTAAAATCAGAGAGCAGATCGTTTTTCTTCTCCAGATCACTGATGCTCTTCACAGATCCCTCGATCGTGGCATTGTAAATGAGGTAGTCGGCATCAGATGCATCTTTATAGAATTCCTCCATGGAAAGCTTGACCGTAGCGGAAGTGCCGCTGCTCTTCAAATCGTCAAAGATATACTTTGCACCACCCTCATCAATCATGCTTGCGATATAATCGTCGCTGGAACGCACGATGACGGAGCCATTGGTATCGATGGCAAAGAAGGCAACGCTTTTTCCCGTGTTCTTCTCATCCTCCAGGTCCTGAAGCACCTTTGCCTGCTCATCAAAATAGGCAAAAGCCTGCTTCTCCTTTCCCATCAGGGCACCATACAGCTTGATCCACTCTGTTCTTCCAAGTGCCTCTGTCTCGTAGCTGGAGCGGTCTGTCAGAACCGGTATGCCGAGATCCTCAATCATCTCCTGCACTTCGGGAGAATGAAGAATCATTGTGGACTCGATGGCGAGATCGCATTTGGCATCCACGAGTGCTTCATAATCCGGCTCGTTGTACTTGCCCGCAAAGGTCATCGTGCCATCCTCCAGGGCTTTCTTCGGTGCCTCAATTGTCCAGCCTGCGGTATCTGTGCCTGAAAGTTTAATCGCATCCGTTGCCCCGATCGCGTCAAAAAGAGCATAGGCAGAGGTTGCGGCGAGATAGATGCTGGATGGCTTGTGGAGGACCGTATAATCATCCGAAAGTCCTTCGGGCGCTTCCTTTCCATCAGGAACTACCAGAAAAGAACCACTATCCGGAATGGAAATCAGCTTATATCCATCCTGATAGTAATAGACATTGAAGCATTTCGCATATTGCAGATTCATGGTGCCCTCATAGGTCAGTCCGTCAATCACCGGTGCACCATCCGGCTGATTTGTCATAATACCAGACTCATTTGTACCGGAATCGGAACCTGCGCCTGCAGCTGCCGCTGTCACACTGTCCGAGGATATTGCGGAGGTGCCGGCGGCACCGGAACTGCTCTGTGAGGATCCAGAACCGGAACCCGCGCAGCCTGCCAGAAGTACAGCTGACGCCAGAACCGCAGCCATCATTTGATATCGATTATTCCGCTTTTTCATCCTCATCTTTTTTCTTCCTTCTTCACGCTTTTTCTCTTCTCTTTCCACGCTGCTGTCTTTCTTCTCTTCATATCATGCATGCAGTTACCATGTGTGGTGTTGCATTATTCTCAAGACGATATACAGCGCCCACATATGGTATTGCTTTTTTCTCCAGACGATATGCAGTGCCCACGTGTGGTGTTGCACCTTTCTCCAGACGATATGCAGTGCCCGTATGTGATGTTGCATTTATTCTCAAGACGACGCGGGCGGATTGATGTCTGAGATACAAAGCGAAAAGGCGGATACCGAAGTATCCGCCCTGAAATTTCCCGCAATAATTCATTCACACCCGGATCGCCCGTTGTGTGCGTAAAAATATCAGAAATCCGCTTTCCCCGGAAGCATGATTCTGCACCCTTCAGCAGTTCTCCTGGCTGACGGCTCAGACATCAGTACAGGCCTTCTCCCGCCATGTATATCAGAAGCAGAATGGC
>JAJGAH010000132.1 GCA_020844525.1 Eubacterium sp. | reverse complement strand
TGCCGCTCCCTGATTAGGTCGTTCTCATATTTATTTTTCAAAGACCCTTTGAGGGTTTGTTTGCTATGCCCTCTACACGGTTTCTAACCGCCCGCCTCTTTTTTCAAACTTACTCCTCTCCACTGAAGAAAAACATGCAGAAACCCGACACGTAAAGCGCAAATCAGGCAGGGATTCCGTGGTCCTGTGCAGCACCCACAGAACGGTTCCGGATTCCCTGCCTGAAATTTTCCCTGCTTATGCGCGGAACAATGCATGTGCGCGGACGACCACACGGTCACCAGGTACCAGATTCTTTCGATAAAGGTCCTCATCCTCCGCCGATATCGTCATCTCTCTTCCCTGCGCATCCCCGAGAGTAACCGCAGCCTGTACAGAAGCGCCCTCCGGGAGCTCCTCGCAGCCGTAATCCGCCTCCTCGATTTTGCGGATTGTGTATACAGCTTCTTCGCAGGCCATATAGGACCAGGTCTGCTCCATGATCCGCTGCAGATTTTTCAGGTCGGCAAGAACAACCCCGGTTTCCAGTGAGTGATTCGCCTGCTCCGTAATATACAGCGGCACCATCTTCTCCCGACATCCGTTCTGTACAATTCTGGTCTCTACCCAGGGATCGGCGGTGCCGTGAAATACGATTCCCGACCCTTCCTGCATAAAGCGAAAGGTCTCCTCCACCGGTGTGTAATATATATGTCTTACCTGCAGGTCATGGTCTGCTGCATAGGACGCAGCAACGGCTGTTCCGACACTCTTGGAGAGGAACAGTATGTCCTCCACCTGCTTCCATCTGATATCCGACAGCATCTCCTCTGCCTGCGCCCTGGCCTTTTCAAATACCTCCCGCATCCTCTTCGGGTTCCCAATCAGGTCCTTTTTGCCTGACAGATCATGAAATGGAACCTTGCAGATCTTGTAATCCAGACTCTTTGCCATTTTTGAAGAATAATAGAGCAACGGTTTGTCACAATGATATCCGATGCCCGGAAAAACAACCGCCAGCTTCATATATGCCTCCTGAAATAATCTGACTGAAATTATCTGACTGAATAATCTGATTCATTTTAAAAACAAGGCTGCAGTGCCGGAAACATCCGGAGACGCAGCCTTATCTGAAAAACATCAGAACAGTTTTTCGTCCTTGTCGCAGGCGTACTTCTTCTCCTGCTCTTCCTCCTCTTCCTCAGGGCTCTTACCCTTGTGCATCAGAAGATTTACGATAATACCCATGATCAGTGCGGTCGCAATGCTCGTAATCTGCACATACTTCAGATTCAGTGTAAGGCCGCCGATGCCCAGCACCAGAATGACGCTGACCACATAGAGGTTCCGGTTGTCGTTCAGGTCTACCGTCTGAATCATGCGAAGACCGCTGACGGAAATGAATCCATAGAGGGCGATGCAGATTCCGCCGATGACGCAGACCGGAATGGTGTTGACAAAGGCAACAAACGGTGAAAAGAATGAAAAAATCATTGCCAGGCAGGCTGTCAGGATAATCGTGGAGATGGAGGCATCACCGGAAATCGCGACACAGCCGATCGCCTCACCGTAGCTTGTGTTCGGGCAGCCGCCAAAGAAAGATCCTACAATTGTTCCAAGGCCGTCTCCCATCAGCGTCCGGTGCAGTCCGGGATTCCGGATAAGATCTCTGCGAATGACAGATCCGAGATTCTCATGATCGGCGATATGCTCAGCAAAAACGACAAGGGCAACCGGGCCGAACAGCAGCAGCACCTGCAGCACGCCGGCTATACCGTTCAGTGCATCCGTACCATGTGCAAAAATACCAAGGAAGGTGAAGTCCGGGACCGCAAACAGACTCTTGACAGTAAACGGGCTGAAGTTCTTCACAAGCGGGGTATAGTCAATGATCTTCAGATAATCGCAGCCCGTCGCATAACCGATCGCCGTAAAAACAGAAGCCAGCACATATCCTGCCAGAATGCCGATGATAAAGGGAATCATCCGGACTGCTTTTCCGCCACGGACAGATACGACAATAGTCGTAAGGAATGCGAACAGTCCGCAGACGATCGCAATCAGATTGTAATCTCCGGCAGCATTACTCTGCAGGTTGCTGACGGCCGAGCCGCACAGGGATAATCCGATCAGAGCAACTGTGGGTCCGATAATGACAGGCGGCATGAGACGATCTACCCAGCTGGTGCCGACCTTTGCGATGATCAGCGCAATCACGACATATACAAGACCTGCAAAAACAGCCCCCAGGAAAATACCCAGATAGCCGAAGGTGCAGGCGCCAATCAGCGGATTGATAAAGGCAAAGGAGCTTCCGAGGAATATCGGGCTCTTCTTCTGCGTGCAGAGCACATAGATCAGCGTTCCGACACCTGCGCCAAACAATGCCGCCGGCTGGCTCATGGTTACCTCTGTTGCACCCTTGGTGCCAAGATTTACAAGCGTTGGAACCAGAAGCGTCGCGGCAATGATCGCCAGCAGCTGCTGAAATGCATAAATCAGGTTCTTCCGAAACGGCGGTCTCTCCTCAACATCGTATACCAGTTTCATCAGTTTCTCCTCCTCATCTTGGTTACTGTATTCCCGTTATTCTTCACTTCAATCGCAAGACAGATTTTCTTTTTTGTTCTCTCTTAGATCGGAAAACCGGCTTTCTTCTTGCTCTCACTTAGATCGAAAATCGTTTCTACTTTTTTCTCCTGGAGAACTTCTTCCTGTCCCTGCGGTTTTTCTCCACCTGCTCCTTCATGAACGCAAGACACTCCTCTGCGGTCCCTCTCTCGAAGGAATCCTTCTTCAGACCCAGTGACATGTCGTGAGCAAGAAGCAGTACGATCATGTTCTTTGTGACAGTCACCCCTTCCACACCGGCCAGCGGGATGGAATTTTTGGTATTACTCACCGTTGTGCGGATTTCATGGTCAATCTCAACGCGCATGAAAGGATCCTTGACATGGTAGGTTCCCTCAATGCTCTCCTTCTCCCGTCCAACAGCATTCCGCTCCCGGACGACAAACATCAGAAAACCAAAGACACCCGTGACGGATGGCACCATCCATATGGCATTCCTGTTCACGGCCGCTATCACGCCAAATACGCAGAACATCGCAAGAAGCGCAATCAGCGGCGCCTTATATTTCTTCCGCCACCATGCGCTCATACACTCTTCAACTTCCTTCGGACCATACTGGTACCTGATAACAAAATGCTTCAAATGGATAACCTCGCAAACATACCGCACCGGTTCTTTAACCAGTAGCAGAACCCGGGCAATCGCCCGATCAGAACATCAGACCTAAAAGACCTGAAAAGAACAGAAATACAGAACGGGGCTCTGACCCCCAACTAATCTGATATGATACCATGTTGAAATCGATCTGTACAGAAAAAAAGACTGCCACACAGATCTATGTGACAGTCGTTTCTGGAGCATATCGGATTCGAACCGACGACCTCCACAATGCGAATGTGGCGCGCTCCCAACTGCGCTAATGCCCCTTTCAAAAACCAAGTTCTATATTATACCCATGTTAAACGAATTGCAAGCACAACAAAGACAATTGAGATATAAAATGGTGCAGCCGGAGCTCAATTTATATTGCTCTGGATCGTCTCCATCTGCCGCTCAATATGCCGGCGCATATACTTCTTGGCCGCCTCTCTGTCCTTGTCCTTCAGGCTCTTCCACAGCTCATCATGCTCCCTGATCAGTGAATTCCGGTTGTCCTCATCCTTCAGGTATTCCACACGGTAGCGGTACATCTGCTCCCGCAGATTGTTGATCAACTGTACAAGTCTGCGATTGCCGGTGGACTTGTAAATGATGGCATGAAACTCCTCGTCAGCCTCCGCCAGCTCCGTAAGCCCGGCCCTGCCGACCATTTTTTCGAATTTCCGGCTCGCCTGATAAAGCTGGTCCAGCTCCTCCGGCGTGATCCGGTCAAGTGCCAGGTCAACCGCCATCTCCTCCAGGCCAAGGCGGACCTCCAGCACATCATGAAGGTCCTGCTCCGTGATACTGGCCACCTGTGCGCCTCTGCGCGGTATATTGTATACCAGTCCCTCCAGTTCCAGCATCCGTATCGCCTCACGGATAGGTGTTCTGCTGACACCGAGTCTGTTGGCAAGCTGAATCTCCATCAGCCGCTCCCCCGGCTTCAGATCACCCCTGAGAATCCCCTTTCGCAGTGTCTGAAAAACGACATCGCGGAGCGGCATTCCCTCATATTCACTCATCGTCTGCGCGAGCTTATCTGTTGTCATATAGTATCCTCCTGCACGAAGCCCGCATCCGGACAAGGCCTTGTAAGAAAAACATCCTTTGCCAGTGGGCTCTTCTCAAGTTCGCTGTATGCCTTCCCGGCATCCTTCTCCCGAAAAAATATGCCAAATACAGTGGGGCCGCTGCCACTCATCATAGAGCCGGCTGCCCCGCAGTCCTTCATCATCTGTATGAGAGAGGCTGTCGCCGGGTGATCCGGAACTGTCACAAGCTCCAGCACATTCTCCATTCTGCTTACAACTCCCTCCAGATCACCGGCACGGATTGCCTGCACCTGTCCGTACACATCCGGATGATGAAATGCCGGCAGATGATCCAGATCTGTATAGACCTGCTTTGTGGAAACCGCGTCCTCCGGCTTTGCAAGCACTATGTAACAGTCCGGAAGCGGCGGAAGCTTTGTCAGCACCTCACCGATTCCCTCAGAGAGTGCTGTGCCTCCCATCACACAATAAGGCACATCCGCACCAAGCTGCACGGCCCTGCTGCAGAGCCCCTCCTCCGACAGTCCCAGCGCAAAGAGACGGTTCATCCCCCGCAGTACCGCAGCCGCATCTGCGCTTCCTCCCGCAAGACCGGCAGCCGAAGGAATCCTCTTCTGCAGTCTGATCCGGACGCCGCTGCCAAGATGGAATTCGCGCATCAGAAGGTCTGCCGCCTTCCAGGCCAGATTCCCGCAGTCAGTTGGAATCCCGGGTGCATCGCATTGCAGCTCTATCCCCTCTGTATCTTTTTTTTCTAAAATCAGTGTATCACAGACGTCCACTGTCTGCATGACCATCCTGACCAGATGATAGCCATCCGGCCGCCTGCCCGTGACATCCAGGCTCAGATTAATCTTCGCTCTTGCGATAACCTTCATATTTTATTTTTCACCTCATATCAGATACATGTATTTTCCATGCAGCGCATGTGCCTGCCCTTGCAGAATCCGCTCCCGGAATCTCTGCGTTAATCCTGCATTGCCGTGCTCTGCGTTAATCCTGTATTGCCGCGCTCTGCGTTAATCCTGTATTATCGCTTGCAGATACGCCCCTTCGAATTTATAATCATTATGCATCCTGCACGCACCGTACAGCGCTGTGCGTGTTCGTGCCAATACAGAACGAGGGAGGGCTTTATGCTGCGTTCGTTAATATCTATCATAT
The DNA here is from genome assembly GCA_020844525.1 of Eubacterium sp. Classification (GTDB taxonomy): domain Bacteria; phylum Bacillota; class Clostridia; order Lachnospirales; family Lachnospiraceae; genus Bilifractor. Next base: position 1,548 of record JAJGAH010000132.1, on the reverse strand, counting down.
TTGCGTTTCTATATCTGGTTCTGACCCTGCCTGTACTCGGTATCATCGCTCTGATCCGGAGAAAGAACCCCGACCGCGCCGGCAGAATATCCCAGGCCATGGTCCGCTGGGCATTCCGTGTGCTGATCGTGCTCGCCGGAATCCGGATCACCACCATCGGAGAGGAAAACATTCCAGACAACCGGGGTGCTGTATTCATCGGCAATCACCGCAGTATCTATGACGTTATCATGACCTATACCTATATGAAAACACAGGGAGGATACATTGCCAAGGATTCCATCGAAAAAATCCCGATCCTCCGTGTCTGGATGCGTTATATCTACTGCTTCTTCCTGAACCGTTCAGACCTGAAGCAGGGCATGCAGGTCATCCTTGATGCCATAGCACAGGTAAAAACAGGAAAATTCGTCTTTATCTTCCCGGAGGGTACACGGAATAAAGGAGAGGATGATCTGCCCCTTCTGGAGTTCCACGAGGGAAGCTTCCGGGTCGCCACAAAAACCGGTGCACCGATTATTCCCGTCTCCATCAGCAACTCCATTCAGATTTTTGAGAAGCACTTTCCATGGCTGAAACCGGTACACGTCATCATCGAATTTGGAAAGCCCATTGAAACCGGCTCCCTGTCCCGTGATGAAAAAAAACATATCGGTGCACGTACCAGGGAAATCATTACGGAGACCATAGAACGAAACCGGTCGCTCCTCTGAGCATTTGTACAGGTTAAAGATACCTTATTCCGGATATAAAAGTCAATGCGTTCCAGAAAACAAAAGGCTGCCGCATCGTCAGAGATCCTCTGGCGGTGCGGCAGCCTTTTTCTCAATGCATTTCACGATACAATTCACCACACATCATGGCTCAATCTCATCAAAGACCACAGTGGAACCGTCTGTCTTCACAAGCTCATAATCCTCCAGGGAGCGGACCACCCGGTCCATCCTCGGAACCCTGTAGACCAGTCTGCAGAGCCAGAGGCTCGGATTGTTGCGCGTGTCAATATTTGTTGAAATATAATCCGGCGCTGTCAGGAAATTCATAAGCAGACATCCGGTCAGAACATCGAGAAGAAGGTTCATAAATGAGGAACCGCTGCGATGGTTGAAATCGGAAATCTGCCCGCGAATGTACTCTCCTCTCTGCTTGCGGAACCATCTGAGTACACGGACATCGATGGATTCAATGGCAAACACGCCTTCATATCCGTCTATGATCTCACACACCTGATCAGAGATGACATTGTAGTTGTCCTCTTCTGTATGGAGATTCAAAATCACCGGAACCTGGCCGTTGATCTCCTTGAGCGCCTCCTCAAGCGTCGGAATCTTCTCCTCGGAATCCCCGAGCTTCAGCTCCTCCAGCTCGTGCATCACACTGTTCTCCACAGAGCCTTCATTGCCAGTCATGCGCTCCAGTCTTGCGTCCGCAAAAATAACCGGCACACCGTCCCTTGTGAGGCGGACATCCAGATTCAGTCCATAGCCATGGTCAATTGCTGCCTTGATAGAAGCCATGCTGTTCTCCGGAATTTTGCCATCCGTTCCC
>JAJGAH010000131.1 GCA_020844525.1 Eubacterium sp. | reverse complement strand
AAGGTCAAACATAAAGGGCGCAGGGCGGATGCCTTGGCACTGAGAGCCGAAGAAGGACGTGATTAACTGCGAAAAGCCGCGGGGAGACGTACATAGTCATTGATCCGCGGATGTCCGAATGGGGAAACCCGCATGAGCAAACCTCATGCATCCATGCATGAATCCATAGTGCATGGAAGGAGACCTGCTGAACTGAAACATCTAAGTAGGCAGAGGAAAAGAAAGAAAACTCGATGTCCCAAGTAGCGGCGAGCGAACAGGACAGAGGCCAAACCGGAGTGCATGCATTCCGGGGTTGCGGACCGGCATAACGTACCGGGAGGGATAGTCGAACAGGTTTGGGAAACCTGGCCGCAGAGCGTGAGAGCCGCGTAGACGAAATTCCGAACGGGCAGGCCGGCACCAGAGTACCACGGGACACGGGAAACCCTGTGGGAAGCCGGAGGGACCACCCTCCAAGCCTAAATACTCTCAGTGACCGATAGCGCATAGTACTGTGAAGGAAAGGTGAAAAGGACCCCGGGAGGGGAGTGAAAGAGAACCTGAAACCCTGTGTCTTCAAGCTGCTGGACACCGATACATGACCGGTGGACAGCGTACTTTTTGTAGAACGGTCCGGCGAGCTGCCGGTGCTGGCGAGGTTAAGGACATAAAGTCCGGAGCCGCAGGGAAACCAAGTCTTAAGAGGGCGTGTTAGTCAGTACAGGCAGACCCGAAACCGGGTGATCTACCCATGACCAGGCTGAAGCTGGCGTAAGAGCCAGTGGAGGGCCGAACGCACATCTGTTGAAAAAGGTGGCGATGAGTTGTGGGTAGGGGAGAAATTCCAATCGAACCCGGAGATAGCTGGTTCTCCTCGAAACAGCTTTAGGGCTGGCCTCGTTCAAGATCCGCGGAGGTAGAGCACTGAATTTGCAAGGGGGCGTCAAAGCTTACCAAGCGATATCAAACTCCGAATGCCGCGTGACCGGTGGACGGGAGTCAGACCGCACGAGATAAGTTGGGCGGTCAAAAGGGAAAGAGCCCAGACCCACGGCTAAGGTCCCAAAGTGTGTGTTAAGTGGTAAAGGATGTGGGATCTCCAAGACAACCAGGATGTTGGCTCAGAAGCAGCCACACATTAAAAGAGTGCGTAATAGCTCACTGGTCGAGAGGTCCTGCGCCGAAAATGTCCGGGGCTGAAACACAACACCGAAGCCTGGGAATGTAATTATACATTGGTAGAGGAGCATTGCATAAGCGGCGAAGCAGTACCGTAAGGAGCTGTGGAGCTTATGGAAGAGAGAATGCCGGAATGAGTAGCGAGAGAGAGGTGGGAATCCTCTCGGCCGAATATCCAAGGTTTCCAGGGTAAAGCTGATCTTCCCTGGGTAAGTCGGGGCCTAAGGCGAGGACGGAAGTCGTAGCCGATGGACAGCAGGTTGAGATTCCTGCACTATGATATGACAGAACTGTGGGGACGTATGTGGAGAGCCGGGGCGCGGAATGGAAAGCCGCGTGCAAGCGCAGAGGTGTGTGAGAGGCAAATCCCTCACACAAGCCAGAGCCGTGATGCGGACCGAAATAAAGTAGGGAAGCCGGTGAGCCATGTACCGAGAAAAGCCGCTATAGTTCATATGATACCCGTACCGTAAACCGACACAGGTGGGTGAGGAGAGAATCCTAAGGCCGGCGGAAGAAGCATTGTTAAGGAACTCGGCAAAACAGCCCCGTAACTTCGGGAGAAGGGGTGCCCTTGAAAGAGGGCCGCAGTGAACAGGCTCAAGCAACTGTTTAGCAAAAACACAGGTCTATGCGAAACCGAAAGGTGAGGTATATGGGCTGACGCCTGCCCGGTGCTGGAAGGTTACGAGGAGGGGTTAGCAATAGCGAAGCCCTGAATCCAAGCCCCAGTAAACGGCGGCCGTAACTATAACGGTCCTAAGGTAGCGAAATTCCTTGTCGGGTAAGTTCCGACCCGCACGAAAGGCGTAATGATTTGAGCACTGTCTCGACAATGCATCCGGTGAAATTGAAGTACCAGTGAAGATGCTGGTTACCCGCGCCAGGACGGAAAGACCCCATGGAGCTTTACTCCAGTCTGGTACTGGGGTCTGGTAATGCATGTACAGGATAGGCGGGAGGCTGAGATGGAAGTACGCCAGTATTTCCGGAGCCGCTGTTGGGATACCGCCCTTGCGTTACCGGGCTTCTAACCTGCGTCCGTTACCCGGGCGGGGGACAATGCCAGACGGGGAGTTTGACTGGGGCGGTCGCCTCCGAAAGCGTATCGGAGGCGCCCAAAGGTTCCCTCAGGATGGTTGGAAACCATCCGGAGAGTGCAAAGGCAGAAGGGAGCCTGACTGCGACACCGACGGGTGGAGCAGGTACGAAAGTAGGGCTTAGTGATCCGGTGGTATTAAGTGGGAATGCCATCGCTCAACGGATAAAAGCTACCCTGGGGATAACAGGCTTATCACTCCCAAGAGTTCACATCGACGGAGTGGTTTGGCACCTCGATGTCGGCTCATCGCATCCTGGGGCTGTAGTAGGTCCCAAGGGTTGGGCTGTTCGCCCATTAAAGCGGTACGCGAGCTGGGTTCAGAACGTCGTGAGACAGTTCGGTCCCTATCCGGCGTGGGCGGAGGAGTTTTGAAAGGAGCTGTCCTTAGTACGAGAGGACCGGGATGGACAGACCCCTGGTGTACCGGTTAGACCGCCAGGTCTATGGCCGGGTAGCCAAGTCTGGAAGGGATAAACGCTGAAGGCATCTAAGCGTGAAGCCCCCCTTAAGATGAGAACTCCCATTCGAAAGAAGTAAGACCCCTCAGAGACTATGAGGTTGATAGGGCAGAGGTGGAAGTGCCGCAAGGCATGGAGCTGACTGTTACTAATCGGTCGAGGGTTTGACCAAGAGAAATCGCAGGATTGTTAATTTCAGGAAAAGTTTATGTGTTCAGTTTTGAAGGTATGTGTTATCATATCTTTGTGGCCCGGTGGCTCAGCTGGTTAGAGCGCCGCCCTGTCACGGCGGAGGTCGTCGGTTCGATCCCGATCCGGGTCGCTTTTTATAATATGGGGCGTTAGCTCAGCTGGGAGAGCATCTGCCTTACAAGCAGAGGGTCATAGGTTCGAGCCCTATACGCCCCATTTATAGAATTAAATCTTATATGGGTGGTTTCCCGAGTGGCCAAAGGGGACAGACTGTAAATCTGCTGCAGATTGCTTCGGTGGTTCGAATCCACCACCACCCAGTCAGATGAAATACATTTTCTTTTTCATTTTTCATCTTTAAGGAAGTCCAAAGGCAGGCCGATGTGGCTCAATTGGCAGAGCAGCTGATTTGTAATCAGCAGGTTATCGGTTCGAGTCCGATCATCGGCTTCAGAAGTTATTACTTCTTCATAAACTTAATATCGCGGGATGGAGCAGTCAGGAAGCTCGTCGGGCTCATAACCCGAAGGTCGGAGGTTCAAATCCTTCTCCCGCAACTTTGTGCCTAGTTAGCTCAGTTGGTAGAGCAGAGGACTGAAAATCCTCGTGTCTCTGGTTCGATTCCGGAACTAGGCACTTTTTTTGGAGCATTAGCTCAGGTGGTAGAGCACTTGACTTTTAATCAAGTTGTCCGGGGTTCGAGTCCCCGATGCTTCAGGCGTGTAAAAGCAGGTAACCCCTGCTTTTTTTATTTGTTCTGATTTTATCTATTGTACAGTTTGTATAATCCGCTCTGTTGATTTTTAGTTTTCTGCAAGGTATACTTTGAAAAGTGTGTTGGTTTTATATTTTATTAGCGAATAATAAAGGGGTCAGATATGCAGTATGATGAAAGAGATCCTGAAGAACTCAGGAAACAGAGGAAGGCAAAAAAGGTGAAAGAGCGTGCTGTTAAGCGAAAGATCCTGATGATTATCTCAAGTATCGTGATAGCTCTTTCTCTTGTGATTGTATTAATTCTGGTGCTCTTATTAAAGGGAAGAATAGATGCAGAAAACAATCAGGTTGCCAGCGCATCAGTAGGCAGCCTTTCTATGACATACGCGGGAGATAAAACCGTCTTTGATTCATCTGATGACAATAGTGTAATTTCTTCTTCATCAGACAGTAATTCATCACAGGATCTTGGACAGGTTCCTTCGATTGATACCAGTACGCTTCAAAGTCCGGATGCTTATATGATCAGGGTGAAGGACAGTGCTCCTGTGATTGATTTAAACAGTACTGCACGGATTTATCCCGCATCCATGACAAAAATCATGACTGTTCTGGTGGCAATAGAAAATATTGATGACCTGAATGCAACCTACACTTTTGACGGTACAGAATTTAATACAGCGTATGCGCAGGGTGCTTCTACAGCGGGATTTGAAGCAGGTGAAACCGTACCTGTTCTTGATATTCTATATGGTATTATGCTTCCTTCTGGTGCAGACGCATGTTATGCAATCTGTAATTACGTTGCAGGGTCAGAGTCGGATTTTGTTACGCTTATGAATCAGAAGGCACAGGAAATCGGTATGACAGCTACAAATTTCACGAATGCCACGGGACTACAGGATGAGAACCATTATTCCACCTGTCAGGACATTGCGAAACTTCTGCAGTATGCAATTCAGAATGAAACGTTCAAAACAATTTTTTCTACACATATCTATACGACAACTGCAACAGATCAGCATAGCGCGGGAATTGCACTAAGCAGTACAACATTTAGTAATCTTTCCTCTTCACAGCTGGATAATGGTGCCACGATTATCGGAGGAAAAACTGGATATACGGATGAGGCCGGCCATTGCCTGGCCAGCCTTGCAGAGGATGCGAAAGGAATTGAATACATACTGGTAACAGCTGGCGCTGCAGGGGATGCAGAGGCAACGCCGCACATTACAGATGCGCAGACAGTTTATAGTCAGCTGCCGGCCGCATAAATTGCCGGATGCATAAATTATATATTAGCTATTAACAGGTTATTATCAACATTTTTTGGCTTACATACACGACATAATGTTGATAAGTGGACAAAATTGTGGATAACTTATGACGAATGTGGATAATTTGTGTTTTACTTATATGCTTCGCTGTGCAGATGGATCGCTTTATACAGGCTGGACGAATGATTTAAAGAAGAGGGTTGAGACACATCAGGCTGGAAGGGGTGGAAAATATACTCATAGTCATCTTCCAGTAGAACTGGCTTATTATGAGATGTTTCATACGAAGGAGGAAGCTATGAGGCGGGAGGTGCAGCTTAAGCGCCTGCCCAAAGCACAAAAAGAGCTGCTCGTTGCGCAATTTCAAAAAGAAGGACCTTCAGACCATGAACTGGCCTGAAGGTCCTTTTCTTTTAAATTATTAAAATGGCTTTTCATGAAAGCACATCTGTACTTATCTGTCTCTACTCCAGCTTCATGCAAAGCTGAGCCATAAGATCTCCAGGTCAGTTTAATTTGATTCCTTTAAGGAGAGATCCAAGATTTGTGGAGATATCCTCGGATTTCGGAAGCTTATAATCCCTCGGCGCAGCTTCTCTTTCACCACGCTTGTCATCTGAGCCTTCCTCCAGAGCCTTCATAGAAAGGCTGAGCTTGCCATCCTTGATTGCGATGACCTTTACCTTTACCTCCTGACCGATTTTCAGGACATCCTCAACAGATTTGATTCTCTTATGGGAAATCTGTGAGATATGAACCAGTCCGGAAATACCATCGCCAAGATCAATAAATGCACCATAGGACTGGATGCTTTCTACTTTGCCGTCAAGAACTGTACCGACTTCGATAGAATTGATCTTTGCCTTTCTCTCTTCATTCTGTTTCGCGCGAAGGGGTTCAACAGCAGAGAGAATCAGGCGACCCTTCTCCTCATCAATTTCACGTACAACAACCTGAATTTCCTTGCCAAGATATGCGTTCAGATCATCTACATGTCCAAGTGCAAGTCTGGAGGCAGGAATGAATCCTCGAACACCTTCTACATTTGAGATCACACCTTTATTTACTACGCCATCAACCTTAACGGTAAGAGTTGTTTTCTCTGTCTGATATTCCTTTAATTTGTCCCAGTTTGCTTCCCCCTCATCCTTAAAAGAGTGAAAGGAATCATCCACTGCTTTGGAAAAATCTTCCATGGTCATGCTTTCATCTGCCATAATAAAATCACCTCATATAAAATAATATAAAAAATATTTGGAAAGGCCGCAGAAGTTCAGAGAAATCAACTGGACTTTTACGCGAATCTTTGTTTAGTATAACATAGATTAAGATTTGTCGGAAGTTAAAACTTTACCGTAAAATAAATCAATGCTATATTTTATGATATAAGCGTTTTGGAACTGCAGACATGTACATCACATGCGATGAGGATGCCATTGTCCGGAAATGGTTTCAGGACAGCTTACATGTTGGCTTACACGTTGACAGATAAATTCCGCTTTTTTATGAGGCAGATGCATATGGCAAAAAAGAATGAAGTTTATATTATTGGACATCGCAATCCGGATACAGATTCTATTTGTTCTGCGATCGCGTATGCGGATATCAAAAACCGATCCGATGAAAATAATGATTATTATGCAATGCGTGCAGGACAGATCAATGAAGAAACTGAGTTTGTATTAAGACATTTCGGTGTGGAGATCCCGGGGTATCTTCCGGATGCGGGAACACAGGTTGAGGAGATCGAGATCCATAAGGTTCCTGGTGTATCTGGCGACATCTCTGTCAAAAAGGCATGGGCTTCCATGAAGGAACAGAATATTGTCACACTGCCAATCACCACAAAGAAGAGGGATCTGGAAGGTCTGATTACTGTTACGGATATTGCAAAATCCTACATGGATGTCTATGACAGCACTGTTCTGGCGCAGGCAAATACCAGATACTCATCCATTGCAGAGACACTGGACGGGTCCATCCTTGTCGGTGATGGAAAGGGATTTTTCAATAAAGGACAGGTTGTTATCGGTGCATTCCATCCGGATATGATGGGGAATTATATTCATAAGAAT
>JAJGAH010000130.1 GCA_020844525.1 Eubacterium sp. | reverse complement strand
GATCTTTACCTTTTCGGCAGGCTCAATCTTACTTTTTCTGGACATAGAAATACCCCCAAGTAGGTTTTATATTTCAATGTCCTACTTGGGGGTAGCATATCAATTTGCCAGTATTAACGAAAAGTTAATTCCCTATTGAAAACGTTTCCAACCAGTGCTATTCTCTAATCATAGAAAACGTTTCCAAGAAAAATCAGAAAGCCTTGAGACCCTTATAAATAAAGGGATTACTGCAAGGGTCTGGTTCTTCGGGAGATGGATGAAAACGTTATCTAAAAACGCGGGAGATCAAGGGTTTCCCCAAAGAAAAATGTGTAATCTAAAGGAGGATAAACACATGAAAAAGAAAGTTCTCAGCCTCGTACTTGGAACAGCAATGGTTGCTTCAATGTTCGCTGGATGCGGCTCTTCAAGCAGCACAAGCACCAGCGCCACCAGCTCAGCAGATGCTTCATCCAGCAGTGCAGCAGCAACGGACAGCGTTAACACCGCTTCCACAGGAACAACAGAGAATGTTGATTCCAGCAGCGCAACAGCAAGCACAGCATCCGGAGACGGCAGCGTCTACATGCTGAACTTCAAGCCGGAGACAGATCCTGCCTGGCAGGATCTTGCAAAGAAGTACACAGATGAGACCGGTGTAAAGGTTAACGTACTGACAGCTGCCGACGGACAGTACGCAACAACACTTCAGTCTGAAATGGCTAAATCCGAAGCACCGACCATCTTCAACATCGGTTCTTCCACAGATGCCCAGACATGGGATGATTACACATATGATCTGAAGGATTCCGATCTTTACAACCATGACAGCGATCACAGCCTGGACGTTGTTTACAATGGCAAGGTTGCCGGAATTGCTAACTGCTACGAAGCATACGGCATCATCGTAAACAAGACCATCCTTGATACATACTGCGGACTGGACAATGCAGTAATCAAATCTATCGATGACATCGACAGCTTCGATACACTGAAGAAGGTTGCAGATGATATCCAGAGCCGTATCGATGAGATCAATCAGGCTGGCGGATATTCCCTGACAGGTGCCTTCACATCCGCAGGTCTGGATGACAGCTCTTCCTGGAGATTCTCCGGACATCTGGCAAATATGCCTCTGTACTATGAGTTCAAGGATGACGGACTTGAGGATCCGACAGCCGGTGAGGCTACCATCAAGGGCACATACCTTGACAACTACAAGAACGTTTGGGATATGTACGTATCTGATTCCGGCGCTGATCCGAAGACACTGGCAGGCGGCACCTACAACGCTGAGCAGGAGTTCGGTATGGAAGAGGCAGTCTTCTATCAGAACGGTGACTGGGAGTACAGTGCTCTGAAGGATGATGATGGAACAAACGGATACCTTACAGCAGATGATGATCTTGCAATGATCCCGATCTACTTTGGCGTTGATGACAAGGACGAGGGCCTCTGCGTAGGTACTGAGAACCACTGGGCAATCAACAGCAAGGCTTCTGATGCAGATATCAAGGCTTCTCTTGATTTCCTGAACTGGGTAATCACCTCTGACGAGGGCCGTGATGCGCTGACCAACACCATGGGTCTTTCCTGCCCGTTTGATACATTCACCGGCGACTATGCTCCGACCAACGAGTTTGGTGCAACAGCAGCAGAACTCAACAAGGAAGGCAAGACATCTATCGCATGGGCATTCAATGCTACACCGAATGTAGATGACTGGAGAGCTGATGTCGTAGCAGCACTTACCGCTTACACAGATGGCACAGGCGACTGGGATGCTGTAAAGAGCGCATTCGTTGATGGATGGGCTAAGCAGTGGAAGCTTAAGGAAAGCTCAGCTTCTGAATAATCGGTTCGCATTACAGAAATAGAATGAACCGGAAGGATCCGGACGGCGGATCTTTTGAACTGGATATCATGATGGGTTGACACCCGGAAAGATGGGGGCTGCCGCAAAAAATCACAAATGTGGATATTGCGGCAGCCCCCTATTCTGACCAGGGATGATAAACCACAGAGCGTCTGGAAGGTTTTCTGCTGTATTGTAATAAAAAAGAGGGAATATATATGTCAAAGCCTTTAAAGAAATATTGGCCGCTCTTCGTGCTTCCGACCATGGCGGCATTTGTAATCGGATTTATCGTACCTTTTGTTTACGGTGTATTTCTTTCCTTCTGCAAGTTCACCACAGTTACAGACTGGAAGATTGTCGGACTCCGTAACTACACAAGAATTTTCTTCGTAGATGGGAAACTGGATACCACCTTTATTCATTCACTCTGGTATACCAGCCTGTTTACGGTCGTAACCGTTCTGATTATCAACGTTGCGGCATTTTTTATCGCACTTGCACTTACAAAGGGAATCAAGGGTACGAACCTTTTCCGTACATCCTTCTTCCTTCCGAACCTGATCGGAGGAATCATTCTTTCCTATATCTGGTTGATGATCTTCAACGCTGTTCTTGCAAAATATTCCAAGACGATCGTCTCCACACAGTGGACAGCCTTCTGGGGCCTGGTTATCGTCGTCTGCTGGCAGCAGATCGGATATATGATGATCATTTATGTCGCAGGACTGCAGAATATTTCCGCTGATCTTCTGGAAGCCGCAAAGATTGATGGCGCCAACAACTGGCAGCTGATGAAGGGCGTTATCATTCCGATGCTTCGTCCGACTATTGCAACCTGCACATTCCTTACACTGACAAACGGATTCAAGCTCTTCGATCAGAACCTTGCATTGACCGGTGGTAATCCTGGCAAGATGTCAGAGCTGCTTGCACTGAATATCTACGATACCATGTACGGTACAACCGGATGGCAGGGTGTTGGACAGGCAAAGGCCGTCATCTTCTTCATATTGGTAGCGGTGATTGCACTGATTCAGCATAAGCTGACCACAAGCAAGGAGGTTGAGGCATAATGGCACAGGCAAATACGAAGAAAATTAAAAAACGCAGTGATAATGAAGTATCTGCAGCCAGAAAGTCCAAGCACGGGACAGCCCTGACGGTATTCTTTGCGATTCTCTCGTTTCTGTGGATTCTGCCGATTCTTATTGTCGTATTAAACTCCTTTAAGAGAAAAGCATATATCTTCAAAAACCCGTTTGGAATCAGTAATGTAACTCTTTCTCAGGGATTTGACCGCTGGCGCGCAGGTATCCGCAAGACCTTTGTAGGTCTGACGAACTATGCAACCGCAATCAAGAAGACAGACTTCTTCCGCTGCTTCGGATACTCCGTATTCATTACAGTGCTTTCCGTTGCGCTGATTGTTATGCTCTGCTCCATGACTGCGTGGTACATCATCCGTGTGAAGAATGCAGCAACCAAGACTATTTATCTTCTCTGCATGTTCTCCATGATCGTACCGTTCCAGATGGTTATGTTCACACTGTCAAAGTTTGCAAACATCCTTCATCTGTCCAACCCGCTGGGTATCTGCGTAGTATATCTGGGATTCGGCGCAGGACTTGCAATCTTCATGTTTACCGGATTTGTAAAGCAGATCCCGATTGAGCTGGAAGAAGCAGCCATGATTGACGGCGCTACACCGGTTCAGTGCTATTTCCAGGTCATTCTGCCGGTTATGAAGCCGACACTGATCACGGTTTCCATTCTGGATGCAATGTGGATCTGGAATGACTACCTTCTGCCTTCTCTGGTACTGAATGTAAACAAGTACAAGACCATTCAGATCGCGGTTCAGTATCTGAAGCAGTCTCATGGTCAGGTAGACTGGGGTGCAATGATGGCAGTCCTTGTACTTGCAATTGTCCCGATTGTTATTTTCTACATGGCAGTGCAGAAGTATATCATAGAGGGTGTTGTTGCCGGAGCTGTCAAGGGCTGATACTGGCATAATGCAGACCGGGACCGGGGCCACAGGTTCCGGCTCTGCTGAATTAAGTAATGAAAGGAAGCATACAGATGAGGGCAAGTGGAATACTGATGCCTGTTTTCAGTCTTCCCGGCAGATACGGAATCGGATGCTTTTCGGAAGAGGCTTACCGGTTCGCAGACTTTCTGAAGAAGGCCGGTCAGAAGTACTGGCAGATTCTGCCGCTTGGACCAACAGGATATGGCGATTCACCCTATCAGTCCTTTTCTACCTTTGCGGGCAATCCCTATTTTATCAGTCTGGATGAACTTTGCAGACAGGGACTGATTATCAGGGAAGATCTTCCGGAGCTTCCGGAGAAAGCAAGGGAAGACAGGGTCGATTACGGGTGGCTGTATAACACAAGACATAAGATACTATATAAAGCTTTTCAGACCTGGAAGGCACAGGCGCATCCGGATTTTGATACCTTCATGGCCCAGAACAGCTACTGGATCGAGGACTATGCGCTTTTCATGGCGGAAAAGGACAGCCATGGCGGCAAGAGCTTTTTCGAGTGGGACGAAGACATCCGTTTCCGGAAGTCTGAGGCCCTGGATGCTGCGAGAAAGACACTTGCAGATCAGATCCGGTATTACGAATTCGTTCAATATGAGTTCGACCGGGAATGGGCGAAACTGAAAAAATATGTAAATGACAACGGAATCCGGATCATCGGCGATATTCCGATCTACGTGTCCCCGGACAGTGCGGATTTCTGGGCCCATCCGGAGCTTTTTCAGACGGATGCGCAGAATCGTCCGTCAAGCGTTGCCGGCTGTCCGCCGGACGGTTTTTCCGCGGATGGACAGCTTTGGGGGAATCCGCTGTATGACTGGGATTATCATAAGAAGACAGGATACAGCTGGTGGATGCGCCGGATCCGGAAATGCGTTCAGCTCTACGATGTGATCCGGATTGATCATTTCCGCGGTTTTGATGAGTACTATTCCATTCCCGCCGGAAGCACAAACGCGATTAACGGACACTGGTGCAAGGGCCCGAATACGGACCTGTTTGATGCGATACGCAGAAATATCGGAGATATTCAGATTATTGCGGAGGACCTGGGCTATATCACAGATACGGTCCGGAAGATGGTAAAGGATACTGGTTATCCCAACATGAAGGTTATCGAATTTGCCTTTGATTCCAGGGATTCCAGTGACCATACCGCATATTTCCCGTATAACTACTACAGAAACTGCGTCGCTTATACCGGCACACACGACAATGAGACGCTTCTCGGATGGCTTGGAGATATTCTTCCGGAGGAGAGGCAGGAACTGAAGGAGTATCTGGGAACCGATACAGAGGATGATCAGGAGCTGGTCGCCCGGACAATCCGGCTGATTGAGAGCAGCGTTGCAGATTTATGTGTGGTCCCGATTCAGGACTGGCTTGGACTTGGCAATGAGGCACGCATCAATCATCCGAGCACGACAGGAGAAAACTGGGTGTGGAGACTGCAGGAGGATCAGCTTGATGACCAGCTTGCGGACAGGATACACAGGATTACCCGGACATACGGACGTACCTGAGGACCTGGCGCCAGATACTTGACAGAAGAAATGAAATAAGCCATTATTAACGGTTGATTGACCCGCGTCGTCATCAGGACCGATGCGGGTTTTTTCAGAATCGTGAATGGAAACGTTTTCTATTGTCTGTACAAATAAAAAGTTTCCTGTTTCAAAATAAATGGAACAGAGGTGAGAAATTGGCTGGTTTGACAATCAAGGACATTGCAAAAATCTGTAATGTAAGCATCAGTACGGTATCCAGAGCAATTAACAATGATCATGGAATCAATCCCCAGACACGTGAGCGTGTGCTGCAGGTCGTGAAGCAGTTCGGTTACGTGCCGAACAACAGTGCCCGGAATCTGAAGATGGCAGAATCGAATACGATTGCCCTGATGATCAAGGGACTGAACAACCCCTTCTTCCAGGGAATGTTCCCTTACTTTCAGCAGGAGCTGGAAAAATATCATTATGAATTTCTGCTGCATTCAGTCTCAGAGGATGTAGACGAGGGCTATGAGGCAGAGGAGATCGCAAAGGAAAAGCGGCTCAAGGGCATCATTTTTCTCGGAGGCCGGCTGGATTATCCGGAAGCCGTGCTTGGTAATATCCAGATACCCTTTGTGCTGTGTTCCGTGGCAAGCGCTGTCAGCGCAAATATGCATAATATGAACGTGTCCTCCGTGTCCATCGATGATGAGAAGGAAGCCTACAAGGTAGTACAGTACCTGATCTCCAAGGGACACCGGGATATTGCCATGATTGCAGGAAAAAAGCATGACCATGCGGTCGCGTACCTGCGTGTTGCCGGTTACCGCAGAGCCATGCAGGACTATGGACTGGACCCGGACCTTGTATGCTATCAGGATGACAGCATTCCGGAATACACGGAGGCGAATGGTTATGTCACGATGAAACGGCTTCTGGAATCCGGCAGGAAGTGTACAGCTGTCTTTGTCATCGCCGACAGAATGGCAACGGGCGCCTATAAGGCGATCTATGATTCAGGAAAAAGGATTCCGGAAGATATCTCCGTGGTCGGATTTGACGGAATCGAACTCGGCCGTTATCTGTATCCTTCCCTGACCACGATGGTGCAGCCGGTAGAGCAGATGGTGGAATCGAGTGTGAAGCTTCTGCAGGCGCAGATTATGGGAGATGACACCAAGAAGCATCTGATTTATGATGCCAGGCTGCTGGAGGCGGATTCTGTGCTGGACCTGCGGACATCGGCTGCAGATGTCACAGATGGATACATGGAGCATGAAAGCCACCCGGCATAGACTGCAAATATAGTAGTAAGAGACAGTATTTAGTATTTCGAGGAAAATGATGAGAAGAACAAGTGGTATCTTACTTCCGGTTTCTTCACTGCCCACCAGGTACGGAATCGGCGGTTTTTCGGATGAAGCATTTGCATTTGTAGATCAGCTGGCAAAGGCGGGTCAGAGCTGGTGGCAGGTACTGCCCCTGGGACCGACCGGTTACGGAGACTCTCCCTATCAGTCCTTTTCCACCTTTGCCGGAAATCCCTATTATATTTCCCTGGACAGGCTGAAGGAGGAGGGACTTCTCACAGAGGAAGAATGTGAAGAGGCTGACTGCGGACAGAATCCGGAA
>JAJGAH010000129.1 GCA_020844525.1 Eubacterium sp. | reverse complement strand
TTGCTGCTGCAAACGGAAAGGCACACCGAATCAGTGTCATTATGCCCTTCCTGTATGAGGGCCGGCAACACAAGCGTACCGGGAGAGAATCCCTTGACTGCGCCCTTGCTCTGCAGGAGCTCGTGGATTATGGCGTGACCAATATCCTGACCTTCGACGCGCACGACCCGAGAGTCATGAATTCCATTCCGCTTCATGGATTTGACAATTTCTTTCCGACCTATCAGTTCCTCAAAGCCCTGCTGAAGACAGAATCGGATCTTCAGATCTCCAATGAGCATCTGATGATCATCTCTCCTGACGAAGGTGCCATGTCCAGAGCAATCTACTTCTCAAACGTACTTGGTGTAGATATGGGCATGTTCTACAAACGGCGTGACTATTCCAGAATCGTCAATGGAAAGAACCCGATTGTAGCGCATGAGTTCCTGGGTGACTCCGTAGAGGGAAAAGACTGTATCGTCATCGACGATATGATTTCGTCCGGCGGCAGCATGCTCGATGTAGCAGCCCAGCTGAAGAGCCGCGGTGCAAGGAATGTATATGTATGCTGTACATTCGGACTGTTTACGGATGGGCTTTCCAAGTTCGATGAATATTATGAAAAGGGCATGATCAAGAAGGTCATTACCACCAACCTGATCTATCAGACGCCCGAACTGCTCTCCCGTCCATGGTATTCCACGGCAAAGATGGGAAAATACGTTGCCAGCATCATCGATACCCTAAATCACGACGTATCCATCAACAAGGTTCGTGACAACACCCTGAAAATCAATAAGCTGCTGAAGCGCCACAGTTAAGGCGGAAGGCAGTATAAAAAGTCTGAATAAGGTCTGAATAACAGGCGGCAGTTTGTTGAAAAACTGCCGCCTGTTTTCTTATCTCTGCTTCCCGGTTTTTCCTATCCATAATATGGAAATGCGTTGGCATGATGCCGCAGCTGGTCTCCTTCAATGGCAATGACGTCAAACCTGCAGGGCATATCCCAGGGTATTCTGTACTGCAGCCGGAAGTAATCTGCCACACGGCAGATTGTCTGCTGCTTCCGGGCGTGCACTGCCTCTTCCGGCAGCCCGGTTCCTGTACTTCTCCGGTACTTTACCTCCACAAAGACCAGGCAATGCTGTTCCCGTGCTTCATCCCGCGCAATCAGGTCAATCTCGCCCATCCGGCAGCGGAAGTTCTGCCGTAGAATTACATAGCCATGATCTTCCAGATATCTGGCGGCCATCGTCTCATACCTTGCACCGGTTCTTCTCTTATTCATAGGCAGTCTGAATCTTTCCATGCAGTGGCATTTTGCTATTTTCGTTTGCAACTGTTTGTTGTGATTCGCATACAGTCCTGCACATACGGTCCTGTTCATGACGCACGCAAAGACGCTTTTTCTTGTTCATGCACAGCCAGTTATAATGGTTCACGCATGCATGGATCTGCCTGCATCCACAAAGTGCCCGATAAAGCTTCTTCTGTGTATCGGACAGGGACCGTATTCCTTCAGTGCAGCGATGTGCTCAGCCGTCCCGTAACCCTTGTTTTTTGCAAAGTGGTACTCTGGAAATCTCCGGTCATACTCCACCATCAGATGGTCCCTGGTCACCTTCGCCATAATGCTTGCAGCAGCAATACTCTGGCTCTTTGCATCTCCCTTGATGATCGAGACCTGCTTTACACCAATGTCCGGTATATGTACGGCATCCACCAGAAGCAGGTCCGGATTCACCTTCAGTTTCGACACGGCCTCACGCATCGCCTCATAGGTTGCCTGGAGAATATTGATCTCGTCAATACGCTCCGGCGGATCCGCCCCGATTCCAACCGCAACCGCCTCTCTGGATATCACATCAAAGAGCACCTCTCTCCTTTTCTCCGTGAGCTTCTTGGAATCATTGATATACGGAATTCGCAGGTCTTTGGGCAAAATCACGGCGCCGGCCATCACCGGCCCTGCGAGCGGCCCTCTGCCAACCTCGTCGATGCCACAGATAAAGACACAATCCGGATATTTCTTCTCGAATTCGCAGAGTGCTTCCACCCGGGCCATCTCTTTCTGCAGCTTCTCTTCCCGTCTGTGCTCGGCCTCTTCTCTTTTAGTCATTGCGCGTCTCCCCCATCCGGCACTTCAAGCGTAATTCTTCCGATTACACCCCGCCGGAATTCGTCCAGCAGTATCCCTGCTGCTTTTTCATAAGAAATTCCGCTGCCCTGTGTCAGTGCATTCCTGCTGACTGCGATATCTCCGAGCACCTTTACCGGATCCTCTGATTCAGCAACATGATAACGTTCTTCCAGAAGACCCGGATATTCCCTTTCCAGAAAACGGATCAGCTCCAGCGAGAGCTCCTCTGTCTGTACAACTTCATCACTGACCGAGCCGATCATCGCAAGGCGGATTCCTGCCTGAGGGTCATCAAAACGGGGCCAGAGAATACCCGGTGTATCCAGAAGGTCGAGTTCCCTGCTCAGGTGTATCCACTGCTTTCCCTTTGTAACGCCAGGCCTGTTTCCTGTTTTTGCGGAAGCCCTTCCCGCAATGGAATTGATAAAGGTGGATTTTCCCACATTCGGAATACCGGCAACCATCGCCTTGATCGTGCGGTTCCGGATGCCTCTGCGGCGGTCTCTCTCTATCTTTTCTCTGCAGGCTTCGCGAATCAGAGGCTGCACCTGCTTCAGCGTCGCCCTGTTTCTGGAATCAGCAAGGAGGACCTGGGCACCCTGTGCCTGATAATAATTCATCCACAGTCTGTTTTTTCTTTCATCTGCCAGATCCGCTTTGTTCAGGACAATCAGCCGGGCTTTCTGCGCACCCATAGACATGATATCCGGATTTCTTCCGGAGCAGGGAGTTCTCGCGTCGATCAGCTCGATGATGATGTCGATCAGCTTCAGGTCCTCCTGCATCTGTCGCCTGGCTTTGGTCATGTGACCCGGATACCACTGAATCTCCATGGTTTTATACCTCCTGTCTGTGCCGCAGGCTTTCCTTTTTACTGTATAAACTGCGGATTGCTTCGCGTGCGACGAGCCTGCGTTTTCATAGAATTATCCTTTTTACTGGATAAGCTACGGATTGCTTCGGTGCTGCGCACCTTCCGCAATCCTACAGGTATTCGCATTCCGCTCTACCGAGCTTCATGCTCATACCTGTTGCCTTCGAAAGCATATCCAGTCTCTTACGCGCGCTTCGCGTGCGACGAGCCTGCGTTTTCATAGAATTTTCCTTTTTACTGCATAAGCTTCGGATTGCTCCGCTGCTTCGCAGCTCCCGCAATCCTACAGGTATTCGCACTTTTCGTCCCGCTTCGCGTGACCCGTGCTCATACCTGTTGCCCTCGAAAGCCCAGCCGGTCCCTTTCACACGCTTCGCGTGTGTCGGGCCTTGCTGGGTTTTCGAGGAGCTTATACAGTAAAAAGGGAGGTCCCGTTGTGAGACCTCCCTGCATGTTCGAAATGGATTATTTAACCAGTGCTTTGACCTTCGCAGCCTTACCGGAACGATTTCTGAGGTAATTCAGCTTTGCACGTCTTACCTTACCCTGACGAACAACCTCAACCTTCTCAACAAGCGGAGAATGCAGCGGCCATGTCTTCTCTACACCGATACCATTGGAGGTCTTTCTGACGGTGAATGTAGCGCGGTTGCTTCCGCCCTGCTTCTTCAGAACAACGCCTTCAAAAACCTGAATTCTCTCACGGTTTCCCTCTTTGATCTTTCCGTATACTTTTACGGTATCTCCAACACGGAACTCCGGAACTTCCTTCTTCAGCTGTGCTTCTTCGATCTTCTGAATAATCTCGTTCATTTCTATCTCTCCTTAAAATATATGCAAAATGGATGTTCATACCACCGATAAACGTGACAGCGGACCATCATCCGGGGCCTTCTTTCCTGCCCGCAGACTTAAGTAGTATACACTATGCTTATCTGAAATGCAAGATTTTTTCGCGGATCTTCAGCGCAGTTTTCTGAAGCAGTTCCTCATCACAAAAGGCTGCTTCCGTGACGTGACCAATCACCTGAAATCCCCGCCCCTGAAGGAATGCTTCCGCCTCCTGCATCTCCTGCTCATTTCCACAGAGAACAGCGGGTGTGTCCTCACCGTAAAGTCCCCGGAAGCGTTCCTCAAAACGCACCGCCGGATCATACCCGGAAGCATTTTCTCCTGTATCCGGCTTTTCCAGATCCCGGTCATCCTGCCCGCAGGTCCCCGGCATAACCAGCAGGAGCAGATTACCGGGCCGCATCCGGAATCTGGTCTTCTGCAGCTTCCTTCGATTGTAATCCATGTAGCTGCCATAACGGGACAGGCGCTCCGTCAGAAGTCTTCCCCGCTCTGCAGTTTCTTCCCCTCCGTAGGTAAGGCAGACAACCTGATAACTGTTTCTGAGCAGGTCTGGTCTGCGTTCCCTGGTGCGCTGCAGAGATTCCTCATGACGCCAGTCCTCGATCCTCCTGTGGTCGCCGGAGAGCAGCACAGGCGGAACCGGTCTGCCATGCCATACCTCAGGACGGGTATACTGAGGATATTCCAGCAGATTGTCCTGCAGAGATTCAAACTGCGAGGATTCCTCATTAGACAAAACGCCGGGAACAAAACGGGAAACGGCATCAATCAGGACGCAGGCCCCAAGCTCTCCGCCTGTCAGCACATAGTCTCCGATCGAGATATAATCTGTTACGGTTTCCTGCAGGACCCTCTCATCAATACCCTCGTAATGACCACACAGAATAATCAGATCATCCTCTGTCGCCAGAGACTCTACCATGGTCTGGTCCAGGACCCTCGCCTGCGGTGTCATGTACACCACCCGCGGTTTTCTTCCGATTTTTTCTTCTACAGACTGTACCGCACGGAAAACCGGCTCAGGCTCCATCACCATGCCGGCTCCGCCGCCATAGGGATAATCATCCACCCGCATGGTCTTTCTCGTGGAAAAATCACGAATATTCACGGTTTCCACGGAGATGCTGCCTTTCTTAACGGCACGGCCCGTGATACTGGTGCCGACAACATTCTGTATCATCTCCGGAAACAATGTCAGTACATAAAAGTTCAAAACAGATACCTCAAAAACGCCGACAGCCACTCCGTTTCATCATGATTACCTGAAACGGAAGATGGATGCCACCTGCGTCGGGACAGTGGACGAAGAGGAAGAAACCGATCCTCCCTGCAGCTGTTTCAGATAATTTTCGATCTGCTGCATAAACGCAGGGTCCTGCATCAGCATTGCTACCTTGATAAATATAATCACATATATAACCAGCAGCACAATGCTGATGACCAGAGCGGCTATCGCCATTTCTCTGCCCTTATACTGGCCGGGATTTTTCTTCATCTGCTGCAGTGCCATCACCGCAAACACAATACCCAGCACAGACGGTATACAATACAGGCTGTTCAGAAAAACAGAGATCACCGCCATCGTAATGGCTGCAACCGCAAAATTATTGGTTCTTGGCGGATATCCCTGCC
Source organism: Eubacterium sp. (assembly GCA_020844525.1). Taxonomy (GTDB): domain Bacteria; phylum Bacillota; class Clostridia; order Lachnospirales; family Lachnospiraceae; genus Bilifractor. Next base: position 1,577 of record JAJGAH010000129.1, on the reverse strand, counting down.
CGCCGAACGAACTGCCAGACGGATTGTTCCAGTTGTAATACAGACCGCCGTTATTTCCACGGTTATAACCCTGATCGTTCCCACGGTCATAGGAGCCGTCCCGGAATACAGGCCCATTCTGCGTGTTCCAGCTGCTCCAGCCATTCCCATGATTGTCGCTGCTTCCGCTGTCTCCCGGATTTTTTTCCTGTGTCCCGGAATCAAGGTCTGTCAGCGGATGCCACTTTCCCTGGAACCAGTATCCCGTTGCCTGCTCAGAGGAATCCGTATTTCCCTGGTTCTGATTCTGTGCGGAGCCATTTTCTCCATGAACACCTTGACCACCGTTTTCTACATTGGCTGTATCTGACGCTTTCTTCGCTCTTGCCTTCTCACGGTCCGCCTCTTCGGGGTCCCAGGGAATATCAAACTTTTCCTTTGGCTGGTCCGATTCAGTCCCAACAGATGAATGATCCGTTTTATTTTCAGCGGACTGCTCCCCCTGTGCATGCTGATCCGGGAGAACATCCCATGGCATCCTTTCCGGCTGATCATCCTTCCGGTTCTGATCTCCGTTGTCCGATGATTCCGGATACATCCTGCTGTCCGCTGCATCTGATCCTGTCCGGTCTGCCGCATCTGATCCCGATGTAACTGGCGCTGGCCGGTCTGCCGCATCTGATCCCGATGTAACTGGCACGGACTGGTCTGCTGTATCTGATCCTGACGAGTCTGCAGCCTTGCTCCCTGCAGCGTGCTCCTGCCAGTCTTCCGCCGGCCAACCGCAGTTGCTGCAGGCTTTTGCGTCATCAGGCATGTCCGCACCGCAATGTACACATTTTTTCAATTTGCATATACCTCTCTGTTCTTAGCACCCCGCCCTGTTCCAAACATACCGCCGATCCTCAGACCAAGATACAGTGCAGATGGACTGTCACACTCCACGATATTACTTTCCGATCAGACCGGGAAGCAGGTGTACGATCATTTCACCCTCCTCCACATCAACTTTCATGATACACGGTTTGATGGCCGGAATCAACACCTCACCATACGCCTCAGTCTGAACAGCATAGACATCATTGGCCCCGGTTTCAATCACATCCTTCAGCGTCCCCAGGACCTCTCCATCCTCCGTTCTGACCGTCATTCCAATGACATCAGCCGTATAGTACTCATTTTCTCCAAGCGGCACACCCTGCTCACGCGGGATCAGAACATCCCAGGACCGGTACCCTTCAGCGTCATTCATGGAGGAAATTCCTTCCAGCTTCAGAATGACCATGTTTTTGAAAAACTTTACCGCAAGAATTTCATGGGTTTCGGATTTATTGCCATTTGTAAGGATTACTTCCTGCAGATCCAGAAAGCGCTGCGGATCGTCTGTGGTCGGATAAACCTTTAATTCCCCGCGTACGCCATGGGTTGTCGTTATCGCGCCGATTTTAAGAAATTTCTCCATGCAAATCTCTCCTGCAATATAGCATTAACAAAGCGTCGCCTCGTACCTTGCACCTCTGATTATCCATCTCCCCATCCCTGCATATGCTTTGTGTGCTGGAAATTTCCTGTGCTGCAGACTGACTTTATACAGCCTG
>JAJGAH010000128.1 GCA_020844525.1 Eubacterium sp. | reverse complement strand
GCCCACTTCGTAATGGCAGGATCGGTGAGAGCCCTCAGAATCTCCTCCGGGATCTTCTCTCCGGATGCCAGATCGATCGTCCGGACCGGGCCATGGTCAACAGAGTAGCCGAACAGCAGAATCTCAAAATCCTGTGATGCGCAGTATCGATATACACCGCATTTATTCAGGTCGACGCTGGAAAATGTCTCAACGTCCATAGATAAGTTCTTCATACATTTCCTCCAAAGAAAGAAGCCGGGCAGGATCACTCCCGCCCAGCCCCGTTGTTATGATTCTCTTGCTGCCTTTGCCTTGATCCAGCGCCCAAACCTCATGAGCTGTCCGATCAGCTTCTTTATGATGATCACCCAGCCTGCAATGCAGCCTCCCATACAGACTCCGAACACACAGGCAATGATCATGTGAATCATGAATTCATACATTTGACACTTCCTCCTTGGATTGTCAGGATCCAAGGGCAGCAGGGTCAAGCCTGCCACCCCAGATCGTCATTTAGTCATCAGCCGAGGATGTCCTCATCGTCGTCATCATCGGCAAAATCATCCTGTGCACTGCTCCGGCTGCCCAGCGGCTGTCCATCGCGGATTTTCTGCAGGTTGTTGAGGCCGCAGGCAATGCCACGATTGCCGGAGCTGTTGAAGGCATAAAAACTGATCGATGCCCTGCCGTACACACCGGAGTAGACTTCCGAATGATCCAGAATCTCCTGCCGGTCAGCATCCACGATGCCCGGTGCCGTGGTAGAGTTTGCATTGATGAAGTAGCTGTCCTTGTACGCCTCATCATCCGGACGCTCGGTGTCGCCGTCCCTAAGAGGCGTCTTGATCGCAGACAGCGGAGGCACGGTACGACCGTTGCCCTTAAGCTTGGCCTCGCCCTCCTCATACGCTGCCTGAATGGCAGCCTTGATCTTCTTCACAGTCACGGTATCGCTCTTGGGAATGATCAGACTTACAGAAAACTTCGGCGTGCCGCCGTTGATGGACTTTGCCTGCCACACGTTTGCATAGCTCCAGCGGGTATCCTTACCAGTTACAACCTTTGTCGGATTCACGAATTTTGTAGACATAATTTTTTCTCCTTTACTCGTCTTTGAAATCATCTGCAGCCGAATTCATCTCCGGCCGTTTGTCGCTCTGTGGAACCAGTGTCGGTTTACCGGTCGGCCGTTCCACTAAACCTCCCAGCACCTCATCAAACTTTTTCCTGCCAAGCAGGGACGTCATGGAAGTGATGCCGCGCAATTTCCGCTCATAGGGATCAAACCCTGCATTCTCCACGGCTTTGACTACAGCGTCCTCGTTTGTGTATCTCCGGTTGGCTCTGCCCTCGACGAGCTTGAAGCCAGTCCACTTCTTCCCGGACAGTGCTTTCTGCAAAGCATAGTCTTTGATGTCATTGCCCCACGCTACCAGCTGGTCGATCATCGGCAGAATCGCTTCGATCTCCGTATCTTCCAGTGTGGCGGGCATCGCAAAGTCATATCGGGCAAGTTCCAGATTCATCCCTGCCCGCTTTCTGCAATTTGCCTTCACCGCGCAGAACTGGCAATGGTCGCCAGCATGGAATTCACCCTCGCCCACAAAGGCGAGCTTTGCAGCCGGTACCAAGATCTCGTCCGCCCACTTCAGGAGATCTTCTTTACTCATCACGGTCTCGCTGATATGAGAGAGGCGCGGCTGGAAGATCACCATCCGGACGTTTTTGATGTCGTAGATACCATCAAACATATCCACACAGCCGAGTGCATAGCACTTGAGCTGGGAAGAACTGCTCTCTACCTTGATCCCGGTTCCATACTTCAGATCGATGATCGTCAGGGTTTCATCCCCGGCAATCAGGCAGTCTGCCGTTCCGAAGGATTCCGGAATCCACCTGGAGAGATCGAGCCTCTGCTCTACCAGTACGGTAGGATCCCGGCAGGTTTCCTTTTCTTTCTGAATCTGCTCCATCACATAGGTGGCATAGTCATCCGTTGCGGAATCCATCTCCTGATCGAAGCAATCCAGATCCTCAGTAGGATCCCTGGCCTTCATGCCGAGCGCCTTCTTCAGCTTGTACTCAGCAAGGCTGTGTGCGCAGGTGCCCTGAACGGCATACTCGGATGTTCTCCCTCCGGTACCTGTGTTGAGCTTTGCGGAAGGCGGACAGGCGATCCAGCGGTTACTGGACGATGCCGACAAGAATGCGTGCTGATCAGGCATCGGGGATCACCTCCGCATCTTTCAGAAATCCTGAGTACTGCTCCGGCTTCAGTTCCGAGAGCCTGTGCGCTCCGAACTTTGTGAGAAGATCCCGGATCGCATCCGTATTGGCCTTGGAGACTCTTGTCTTCTTTGCCATGATGCCCCGTAGCTCCTCGAACGAGATCTGCTTTGGCGGATCCGCCTTAGGCTCCAGCTTCTCCGGTTCCGGTTTCTGCTCCGGCTCTGAAAAGAGCTGTCGCAGGGAATCGGAGACAACAATCAGCTTTTCCCCGCACTCCTTCAACTCATTCAGCGTCAGATCCAGGTCGCTCATCTTCGACATGATCTGTCCCTCCTTTCTGCATCCAGCAGGCGATCCGATCGGTGAGGATCGAGATCACCCGCAGGAATGCCACCACATCGTCGTGGTCAAATGATTTGTTTGTCATAGGCTTGCACCTGTCCTTTCTGGAGGGTGATTTGTTTTTGTTCTTGACCCCTCCATAACTCACAGGACAGTTGCGGACATTTTGAGCAAATCACCCGAGAAGTTTTTTCAGATTCTTGAGAGCCGCTCTCCGTCGATAGGAAACCGTGGTCTGTGCCATGCCGAGCGCCTCGGCGATTGCGTGATCGGACTTGCCGTCAGTCATCATCCAGAGGATCTTCTGGTCCAGCTCGGTCAGTGTCGCCATCGCTGTATAAAGCTCCTCGTATTCTTCCTTCTGGAGCGCTGCTTCTTCCGGTGTTTCATAAGAAGAAGGAACCTCAATGCCGTCTTCTGTCAGCTGCTCAAGGGAAAGCGGTGCGCCATCGCGGAGCCGGCCACACTTGGTGCAATCCTCCATGCAGCGGTGACCGTCGACCATGCAGCGCGATGCACGTCTCTCCTGCTGCTTTTCCTTCCAGTACGGCTGCTTATATGCGCGATATACTTCTTCTGATACATAAACGATCTTTGTCTCAGTCTTGCCATCTTCGTTCTTGGTTGTGATGTTGAGATAGAATTTCTTTTCTTCCATGATTGCCTCCTGAGCCGGAGACACAGAAGGCAGGAAGAAAGGTCTGATCAGAACGATCGGAGGACCCCGGAGCCAGTACGGATGGGCACAAAAAAAGGCGCACAAAAGTAAGGCTCCCGACATTCCAGATTCACCTATCCCGTTTGAGATAAGGAATCTGATATGTCGACATCCTGCCTTTGTGCGCACGCTGGCTCGATATTCGAATTTGTTAGTGAATTGCTGGCTACAGAGTCGTAGTCAGGGACGATGGGTTACTGTTTTTTACTGCTGATTGTCATGGTGGGTCTCTCATTTTTGCCTCCTATCTATATGCGGACCATCCGGAGTGATTTCGGAAATGCTTCTTGAAAATCTTCTCTTACATCACTCACAGGACAGTTCCGAGCGGATTGAGCAAACCATAGCGAAACTTTTTCTTTCACCTATAAACGGAACTTTCAGAGCAGAATCGGAAACAAAATCACAATTTTCTGCCTAGAAAGAACTGAGGAAGTGGAATACCCCCTCACTTATTAGCCATAGAAATTAACCGGCCCGGGATGCTTTGCCGCTACACTTCCACATGTCCCAGTCAATGGAATCCAGCATCTGTTAATTCTTTGGAAAAATGGACATAAAAAAGCCAGGGCAGCGGCACCATTGCAGTTATCCTGCGAATGATTCCGTACCCTGGCACAGCGGTGACTTACTTTGAATCCCTATCGGCTCAGTCGATACAACAAGTTATTTATTTGTTTTGAATTTGTGGACAACTCCTTTTGCGGCGTGCCCCGGATAAGATACCATCTTGTCAAAATCGAAGATGGCGAATTTTCCACATCTCGGACATTTGGAAGAAACTTTACCGTGACATGATTCTCCCACCATAATCTTTTCCTTTTCACAACACGGATAGGAAATATATCCTTTCAGTTTTTCAGCACTGGATGTGTTATCCATATATTGTCCCCCTTATTTCAGATAATCCGTTATAAACTTTCTAACATCAGAACTCATATCAGCACTGAATTCCTGATTGCGGATGGTTTGATACAAGCTCTCTGCGTAGGAAGCCAATCCACTAAATGGAACATCGACGGTTCTGAATATTTTCTCAAAGTTATAGGATGACAGTTCCGGATCCCCTCGATCTGGGATTTCCTCCATGAAAAAGAAATCGTAATAAGTGTTCCCGCCTTTTTCCATGCTGTATGGCACTATAACAAGCGACGTGTCCTCCCGAATGTCCTCACATGCTACAACGTCATCTATTAACCGTAAATTGACTCCTGATTTCTGATCATGTGGATGATATATTGCATCCTTATCATCTCCATAATCTGTTATAAGCCCCGACTCCTCAAGATTTCTGTCTAATTCAGCCATAACCCCGCCGAGGCATTTCCATGTAATTTCATGTTCCTCTGTCTGACGCCGTAGCTTTTTGATAAACCTGCAAAGCAGCTCATTTTCGTCGCTTGGCATTTCAAGATCCCGATCAACAAGATCCCGGAGATCCGTATGGAAAAATCGAGCTATCTTCCAGACAACATCGATGCTCATTTTCTTGGCAGTGCCTTCCTTAGCGGTTCTGGAAATATATCCCGCACTGATCCCGAGCATCTTCTCCAGATCTCCAATGCGAATACTGTACTTCTTCGCAAGATAGTTGATGTTTTTGATCAGCAGGCTGTTATCGAAATCCGGGATGGAACTATAGTATTCCTGAATGGCATCCTCTTGTTCCTGCAGGAGCTCTGACCAGCCGCTTGAGTCTTCATCATGCATCAGGCAACTGAGCTCATACTCAATGACATCTTTCGTTTCAAACGCCTTCATCAGCTCTTCTATGTTAGTTGGCTCGACAATCTCATATTGTTCCCCACGAGATTCGAATTTTCCTTCCATGTATTCATCGTATTGTCTTGACATAATTCCCCTCCATATATTTGTACCATTATCGTATCATTTGAACCATTAAGCGTCAATAGGTCAATTTCTCCTTTTCAGTAGTTCGTCATTTGTTAGCTATCTAGCTAACTTTGTCTGTAAAAGAATACGGATTTCACAATGGAAATCCGCCAAAATCTCAGATTACGCTATCCCAATCAAGCAGTAAAAACTCTTCGCAGTCCTCTTCAATGTTTTCGTTCTTGGGGATGAATCCAAAATCTTTAAGTCTTATGGTTGCAGATTCAAAGGACACGTTGAATATCTCAGAAATCTTGGATGCCATCATCCACCATCTCACGCTGGAATATTTTTTGTCAGGAAGATCGCTTTCCATGTCGTGAACTGCTTTTATTACCATCGACTTCGGCATGAGCATTGACGATGAAAGTGCGTTTGCCTGCCACTCCATCCAGTCACGATCATCCCAGTTCTTTGTTGATTTGTTGCTGAGCTGCTTTGAGTCAATTCGGCATTGAACCATTGGCTCTCGCGGTCTGTCACCCAGTCCGAAATCAAATAAAGTTAACTGATTTGGGTCATAGGCAAAGTACGGCTTATGCAGAAACCCATGGGCCCCTTCGTGCCCCATAGTGAATCGATAACGATGCTCTTGGTTGTTGGCGAGCAGCGAATTGTCAATAATCACCGTATCCGCTCTTTCGCTGATATACTCTGCCCTTGCTGTTTCAGGATTGTAAATAATCACCTTATCTGTATCGTTAAAGACAGTCATCCCTAAATACAGGCCACAATGCGACAGATATTGGAAATCCTGCGACAGACCGAAGTAGTCCTGCACTAACAGATCAATATCAACCTCTTGCGGTTTCTCCAGCAGGGATGGATCAAAATCGCCTACAATGGCTTCTCCGATTTCGTCAATCTCATTCCTACTGAGGATAGGTGCTCCAGATCTTTTTCTTCGTACATTCGGATAAATCATACGTTAGCAATCACCCCTCACGCTTCTTCAGATCTTCGACGAACTTATTCCATTCCTCCTCACCAGCTCCAAGGTCCCTGGCTGTCCGCAATGCTGCGCTAACATAGTCATGGTCCATGATGTAGTCAGGCAGATCCGGGGCAACGGTATCCCGCTTCTTCCCTGCGAGGTCGAACATTAAGTCGCGTTCTTCATCCGAAAGCTGTAGTATATCAGCAAGTTTCACCAGCTTTTCATAATCGAAAGGGTTTCTCCGGTCTTTCTCAACATCCGTAAGAAATGGAGCTGAAACGCCAAGCATCTCCGCCATCTTCCTGACTGTTATCTTCCGCTCTACCCGCTTTTTCGCTATGAAATCTCCAAAATTTGCATATGTCATCCTACTCACCTTCCCTATTCTTCATTTTTGCAGGTGATAGCACAAATGCTTGTTAGCTATCTTGTTATCATCAGAATATATGAAAAAGAGGTGGATGTCAATAGCCAAATCTCCACCTCTTCGCTAAATTTTCTGTTTTGGTGAATTGAAAAACTGAACGCAAGTTTTACGAAGTTATCGCAAGCTGTGTGTGACAAGGAATAGTGAGAGACCGGTTCTGAAGTAATTCCGGTCTCTTTTCTATGGATTTTCTGCCTGAAATGATAGGAAAAGTGTTCAAATACGTTACAATTTAAGCGCAGTAAAACCTGCCCTGCTGTGCCGATAAAATTCAGACACGGTCAGCGCAACGGGGAATAATGACGGATGCTCAGCCAGAACCTGCCATGATTTCAGTGCTTAGTGATTGGTGGTGCCGGTCAGATGATTATGAGGGAATCTCATACTTCATCGGTAGAATACGGTTATAAATCTTCTTGTACCGAGGACGTTTCTTCTTTGGATAAACGGAGTAGAAGAGATCATGATCCCTGAGAAACGAGAAGCTGACGTATTCGAGATCGAGAACCTGCGGATCAGGAAGAGGATCTACAAGAGCGAAAAAGCAGCCGCTCTCTCTGTGCCAGCTCATGATGTAAAAGTCGATATGAGCGGTGCAGTCCTGGA